>JAAYJI010000322.1 GCA_012523015.1 Candidatus Hydrogenedentota bacterium | reverse complement strand
TCTTCTATGGCTTTATAGGCATTTGCCAGCGTCTGCGCCTCAATGCCTTGCGCTGCATCAACCAACAGCAACGCTCCTTCACACGCCGCCATAGACCGCGAAACTTCACAAGAAAAGACCACGTGCCCGGGCGTATCAATCAAATTAAGGATATACTCTTTCCCGTCCTCCGCTGTGAATTCCATGCGTACGGCTACGGACTTAATGGTAATGCCGCGCTCACGTTCAATATCCATCATGTCCAGCGTTTGTGATCTGATTTTGCGTTCATCCACAGTGTTTGTGAACTCGATCAATCGATCTGCCAAGGTAGATTTACCATGATCGATATGTGCAATGATACAAAAATTTCGAATGTTTTCCTGGGGTGTCTTCATAAACGATTGTAGTGCCTTGCTTTGCTTGTAGTTGGCGCCCCGCGCGACTATCCGTTCCTCCCCTATTCCCTCTTATACCTATTCTATCATAACAGAGCGGCGCTTATGTAGGCAAACAGCACACAAAAGCATCCAATTAGCACATTTAATAGATTTCGGATCGCAAAGAGAGAGAACGGTCGTCGTCAAGCGCTGAAACGTCCGGATCAAGCTTTAGGTTTTAATTTCCAAGTGAAGGCAAGTAAAAACATGGCGGCAAAGGAACAGAAAATAATGACGCCGATGATTAGGTTCCACGCCTGTTCGAGTCCCCACAGATTTTCGAAGTACTCAAGCATCCACCCGAAGCCTTTTGCCTGAACGGTGCGCCCCAGATAGCCGAAGAGTCCTATAAATCCTGCGGCAGTGCCGATTGCCTTCTTGCCGGTCATGTCCAGAGCGATGATGACCACGAGATTGATGACCGGATAAATAAAGAAGCCTATAGCGGTAAGCAAAATCATATCAAGCCATAAAAACTGAGCCGGTGTTATGACCAGCAATGAAAAGGCGATGATAATCGGAATGAAACACAATACACAGACCATGCCGCGGCGCCCACCGATAACATCCGACAACCACCCAAATAAAATAGTGGACGGGATACCGCCGAATTCCAGCATAAACACACCGAATCCGCCGCCGATAACGTCCGCTTCTTTAATGTCACGCAAATACATAGGCCCCCAATCCAACATGCTGTAGCGTGTCACATAAGCAAAGAAATTGGCAAAAGCCAAAATCCATACGTATTTATTTTTGAGCACATAATCGACAAAAAGTTCACGGGTCCCCAATTCTCTTTCGAGATCATCGGGATCGGCGGTGATCGATGGGTAGTCGTCATTGTATTCTTCAATGGGAGGCAGTCCCACCGATTGGGGCGTGTCGCGCAATCGCAGTAAGAGATACACACCGCCAATGGCGGCAAGCACACCGGGGACAAAGAACGCATATTCCCAGCCTCCCCAATAGTGCATGGCCCACCCCGCCAAATAGCCTGTTATCCCGCCGCCTAGATTATGGGAGGTATTCCATATACTAAAGGTCAGACCACGCTCTCGTTCGCTGAACCAATGCCCCATGGATCTTCCGCAAGGGGGCCAGCCCATGGCTTGAATAAATCCGTTCAGCGTCCAGAGCAGAAGATGAACCTGAAAATTCGCCACACTGCCAAAGATGAAATTTAACAGTGCCGTGGCGAGCAAGGCAAAGCCCATGAAGGCGCGGGGATTGCTCCGATCGGAAACGGCGCCCATGACAAATTTACCTACACCATAACTGATTGCACTGGCTGCAAGGAGACTGCCAATATCATTATGGCTGTAGTTTAATGCCGCTTCCATATCCTTGGCAACGACCGACAGATTATTGCGCACTAAATAAAAAGCAGCATATCCCAAGAAGGTGGACTCCATAATGCGCCAGCGATAGCGCGGGTAGAGTTTACGAATTTTTTCTTGGGGCAGGCGCGGGATATGCGGGGCGGGAGCAAAAATATTTCCAAAAAGACCCATCGTCATTTCCTTACGGTCTGTGTTACTGAGGCGCGTTATTTCCAAGCCGGTTATCAAATAACAGCGGTGGTTAAAAACGCTTTCTGTTAAGAGGACTCATTCAACCGTTTTCTTTTCAAGTGTCAATCTGTCGGACTTATCTTAAGGGCGCTTACAGACCAACCTGTGGATTCAGTACACCTAAGCTATACACCCACAATACACCCTCGTAAGAACGCGGTAAAAGAAAGTATTGCTCCTATTTTGCAGGAAATGCAGGGACAGTTCAAATTTACCCGGAAGTAAGAAAAAGAAAATGATTCTCCCCCTCCGCCACCGGATAAAACCTATGATGCGGACCAAAGCGGCACGTGCCCCGTGACCGCACAGCATTAAGCCCACCACGTTCTTTTGAAATGGACAAAATGATGGAAGTAGAGAGGGGCAAGTCAAAGGCACAGCTGTGGCAGTTCTGTTGTTTTCGGGCGGCGCGCAGCATCTTCGTTGCACAGAAACTTACGGAATGGCAGGGGCACTTTTAGCCAAATATAGTCTTGAAATAGTCCGCGTCATCTAAGAGCGGCAGTTCTTCCTGAATAAACTCTTCCATTTCTTTTCTGGATATAGCAAGATCTCGATCCGATTCTTCTTCACTATCCTCGGTATCGTCAAAATCCTCTTCGGTGATCGTTTCAGGCACTTCTTCTATTACTTGGAAATCTTTACCGAGTTTTTTGAATAGCCTATCCAGCTCTCCTCTGATGAAAGAAATCAATGCGCCATATAGATGTTCATAGACTTCCGGCGGTTGTCCATGTTCCATAATCTTGGTATTTAAGGGCAGGACGTGTCCGGCAAAAAGCAAAAGGGATTCATGGCATTGTGGGCAAGGTCCAACTACAATAGTCTCATCGTCAGGCAGTACCAGTCGGCCTTCAACACCACAATGGGGACATTGTACTTTAATAATGTTTACCATATCTTTATACTCCACAACGCATCTCATGTCTGTATTAATTGTACCATATTTATTAACCCCGGAAAGAGGCGTTTCATTCCCATATTGATGTATCCTTCTCCTTCTTTAATAGGGCCTTGCCGAGGGCGATCCTTCATCCCAAGAGCGCCAATCCGTCTTGTATGCGGTGACCCCAAAATCTTTAATAGTTGGTCCTATTGCGCAAAATATGGTATAGTTTAGACCCCAAGTTGATGCGGACAGATTTGTTCACCACTCCCTGTCTTCCATCGTCTTTGTTGCAAAAATAGAAGATTCCACAGAAATTTTTCATATCCCAAACCTGTTTCTTAGACAGGCTGAATGCAGGTCATTTTTTAAGTCTTCGTTCTACGAAAGAATAACATCTTAATAAGTAGGTAGAGGAATAAATGCAGAAGAAACTTACGAAAGAATTTGATGTCCGATGGCACGGCCGTGGCGGACAAGGAGCAGTAACATCAGCCAATATGCTTGCTGAAGCAGCCTATCACGCCGGGTTTCGCGGGATCATGTCCGCGCCGACTTTTGGCGCAGAACGTCGCGGCGCGCCCATCACAGCATCAACACGCATCGCGCCCCGTCCCTTGCGCAGCTTATCTCAAGTCGATAAGCCGGACATGATTGTTGTTTTAGATGACAGTCTATTAACCGCCGCTAACGCAACCAAGGGCTTGGCAAAAAATGGGCTGGTGATCATTAATACTAACCGTGAGTTGGATGAACTTCCCGGACTGAATAACGGCTATCGCGTCGCGATGGTCAACGCCAATCATGTCGCGGAAGAAGTAGGCCTGATTATTTCGGGCGCACTCATGATCAATACTGCCATGCTCGGCGCCATCAGCCGTGCCTTTGAAGTTATTAAACTTGAACATGTGGAAAAGGCACTGAACAGTATCTTTTCCCCTGCTGCGGCAAAGAAGAATTTTGAAGCTGCGCGTTTATCCTATGAGCAAACACGCTGCTTTTCCCCTGAAGAAATACTTGTTTGAACCTTGAATGAACGGAGATAGTTTTATGGCAGGAACCAAGGACTGTGGTCAACACACAGCCATGTCCTGGCCGTGTGTTGGAGAAGCCGGTAAAACGGGAGAGTGGCGCACATCGCGCCCTGTTTTGATCCCAGACAAATGCATTGCCGTACAAAGAAACAAAGCCCTTTGCATGCAATGTTGGGCTTTTTGTCCCGATAGTGTAATCAGCAAAACGGTACCTCCGGAAATCGATTTGCTCTACTGTAAAGGCTGCGGCATTTGCGCCGCTGTCTGTCCCACCCAAGCGATTGATATGATTGCGGAAACGGACGAGGGACAGGAAACGGTTCAGGAGGATACGTGTTGTGGCTGTTAAATCACCTTCTGTAGCCGTAATCACCGGCAATAATGCAGCCGCTGAGGCGGCACGTCTCGCCCGCGTTGACGTGATCGCCGCCTATCCGATTACGCCCCAATCAGGCGTTGTGGAAGCCCTCGCCGCTTATGTGGAATCAGGAAAGCTCAGCGCCGAATTTGTCAATGTTGAAAGCGAACATAGCGCCATGGGCGTTTGCATTGGAGCGGCAGTCGCGGGTTCCCGTGTTTTTACCGCCAGCAGCGCCAACGGCTTGGCCTATATGAGCGAACAATTGTCGTGGGTAGCCGGATCGCGACTTCCCATCGTCATGGGCTGCGCCAATCGTGCCATGTCCGCGCCGTGGAATGTTCTCAATGACCAGCAGGATGCCATGTCGCAACGGGATCATGGCTGGATTCAACTCTATTGCCGGGATAATCAAGAAATATTCGACACCTTTTTGCAAGCCTTTCGCATCGCCGAGCTATTAAGTCTTCCTGTCATGGTTTGCTACGACGGATTTATCCTTTCCCATACTGTGATGCCGGTGGAAATCCCTGATCAGGCAGCAGTGGACGCTTTCTTGCCCGCCTTGACACCTCAAATCATTGTGGACAACAGCGATCCCCGCAATATTAACCCCGTGACCCTGGCCAATCCTCGGGAAAACGGAAGCGGTACGCTTTGCCATGGCTACATGGAATTTCGTTATTTGATGCAAGAGGCGCACCAAGAAGCCTTGAATACGATTGAGAGCGTTGACGCAGAATATGCCTCCGCTTTCGGCCGATCTTCAGGCGGTCTCTGCTGGACCTATGGTCCGGAAGATGCGGAGGTTATTATGGTTGCCGCCGGCAGCCTCGCCAACGAAGCGACTGTTGCCGCTGATCTCCTCGAAGAGACGGGTCTGCGGGCAGGCGTACTCGGCATACGCTCCTACCGTCCCTTCCCGGATGCCGCAGTCGCCCGCGCTTTAAAAAAGGCGCGCCGCGTCATCGTCTTCGATAAAAGTCTGACTTACGGTTATGGCGGTCCTATCTTTATTGATGTTCAAGCCGCCCTGTTTCGTCATCAAGTCACACCCGAAGTCCACGGTTATATTGCCGGTCTTGGCGGTCGCGACATAAACGCGCGCCAGTTGGCCGAGGCAGTTACTGAGAGTATGGGCTGGGATCGTGCCCAACAGGGTCCTAAACCGACAAGCTGGCTCAACCTTCAACTCTGAAGTCCAAGCCCTTCACATGCTATGGAGTTTTTATGACAACCAATCTGCTTCAACTTCCGGAAATGGAATATTTATTGCCGGGCAACCGCGCTTGTGCAGGATGTAGTATCGGCATTGCTTTTCGGCATGTCACAAAAGCACTCGATGGTAAAGCGGTGCTCGTTGTACCGGCAAGTTGTTTTACAGTCTTATGCGGCATGTATCCCACTTCCTCGGTTACGCTGCCTGTGGTCAACTGTACCTTTCCCAGCACGGCCGCTGTTGCCTCCGGTATTTCCGCCTCCCTCAAAAAACAGGGGCGTCATGATATCGCTACCGTAGCTATCGCCGGTGATGGCGGCACTGCGGACATTGGTATACAAGCCTTGAGCGGCGCCGCAGAACGCAATACAGACCTCTTGTTTATCTGTTATGACAATGAAGCTTATATGAACACGGGCACACAGCGTTCCAGTATGACCCCTTTAGGCGCCAGGACAACCACAACGCCAAATTATGGGAAACAACAATACTCTAAAGATGTCCCTGCCATTATGGAAGCGCACAACATCCCCTATATTGCCACCGCCAGTCCCGGCTATCCCGGTGACCTCTACGATAAGGTTTATAAAGCGCGGTTCATGACAGGATGCCGCTATATGCATCTGAGCGCGCCCTGCCCTGCGGGATGGCATTTCCCCGCTGCGGACACGGTAACCGTTGCCCGCAATGCTGTGGAATCAGGGGCTTTTGTTCTCTACGAAATTGAAAATGGTCATTTCAGATTGACCGGGAAAAGCCTGCGCCTTGCCGAAAAAGATAAGCGCATCTCCGTGGGAGAGTACTTGTCGGGACAAGGCCGATTCGCCAAGACCGATGACGACACGATCGCGCTGCTGCAAGAACAGGTTGATGCACGGTGGACAGAAATTACAGCGCGCCATTTTCAGGAAAATCCCGGATCCTAAGGAAACTGTAATACCGCCGCCGTTTTCAAAAAGACGCCCCCGCCGAAGAACCGGCGTGGAGCCCTTCCTTTCGCAACTAAATTTGCCTTCGCAATATTTTGTTTTGGTGTATCTTGATTGATAATGTTATGATCATTTTGACCTATGATCAAGAAGATGTATCTAAGAACAACAGGAGGACAATATGCAGGTTATAATTCAGGATAGTCCGGAAAAAGCGGTAGCTCTCACGTCAAAGATTATTGCTGATCAGCTTCAATCGAAACCCAATTCCGTTTTGGGATTGGCCACAGGGCGTACCATGGAAAGTCTTTACGATGTGCTCGCAGCCATGCAGCGCAAAGGCGAAATTGACTTTTCTCTCACCACGACTTTTAACCTGGATGAATATGTGGGCTTGGCGGGATCGGACAAAAACTCCTACCGCTATTATATGAATGAGAAACTCTTTAATCGAGTCAATATTGATCCGAGGAACACGCACTTACCCGACGGCTTGGCCGAAGATCTCGAAGACGAAGCAGATTATTATGAATATCTGATTGAAGATGCAGGCGGCATTGATCTTCAATTATTGGGTATTGGAAATTCCGGGCATATCGGATTTAATGAACCCCTCTCCCCGCTCTTATCGCGCACGCGGGCCGTCTCATTAACCCCCGCAACCATTGCGCAGAACAGTCCCCTCTTCGAACGCCCCGAAGATATGCCGCGCTTTGCGCTCACCATGGGCGTCGGCACCATTCTTGAGGCTGAACAATGCCTGATGCTCGTCACAGGCGCAGCAAAGGCTGATATTCTCGCCAAGGCTGTAGAAGGTCCCATAACCAGTATGATCAGCGCCACTGCATTGCAGCTGCATTCTGATTGCGTGGTTATCGCCGACGCTGACGCGGCCGCCCAATTGACCCAGAAAGACTATTATCACTGGAATTTTGCCCACGCTCCGGAATGGGCATCTTATCAATGATTCTTTCAGTACGGCATTTCGATTTTGTTAGCAACACAAACGAAAGGAAAACGTCATGAGAACAATACGTATCGCCGGCATCCAAATGAATGTGTCTTCTAGCAAGAAAGACAATCTGCCTCGTATTCTCGGCTATATCCGACAGGGTGATTGTGATTTCCTTCTTTTTCCTGAAATGAGTTTGACAGGGTACCACAACAACTTTAATGAAGAGCGCACCAAAGACGCGTGGAAACAAATTGCCGCTGCCTGCCGCCAAAGCTATGTGACCGCCATTATCGGAACCGGCGTCATTATTGACGGAAAAAACTGCATCCAATCGCGTATTTACACCGATGAAGGACAATTGTTGGGCACCCATGAAAAAATTGTTCCCACCGAAGCCGACCGTAAATGGTGTGTTCCCGGCGAAGAACTACGCGTCTTCAACTATAAAGACTGCTCCTTCGGCTGTCTCATTGGCAATGATCTTTGGGTCGCCCCGGGCAAAGGTCCTTACCCTGATCCTCGCCTGAGTTTCCAACTGGGTAAAAAAGGCGCGCAGATCATCTTTCATAGCATGGCTACCGGTACCGATTCCGCCTATGCAGCCTATTACCAATCTAATCTTGCGCTCCGCGCCCGCGAAAGTAATGTATTTATCGTTACCGCCAACACAGCCGTTGAATCCGGACAGCTTAATATGCCCAGCGGCATCATGTCGCCGGAAGGAAAATGGCTTATCCAATCAAAGCGCAGCGACGAATTCCGCTACACCTATGACTTGGAAATAGAATAAACGACGGTTAAAATTTCCATTGTATGGTTTCAAAAAAATGTGATGCCATGCCCTGACTCGTGATAGAATCAAAAAAGAGTTATTTTCTGAATCCCATGCAGTGCTTAACGTTACTGCATGGGATCCTTATGTCATTCCTCCATTCAATCTGATAAGGAATATTTCTATGCGTACAAACCGCCGTAATTTCTTAAAACAAGTTTCGATCCTTAGCGCTGCCCCTCTTATTTTGCCATCAAGACTCTGGAGTTCAGAACCCAAAGCCAACGATCGCATTACGATGGGATTTATAGGCGCCGGTAAACAAGGCAGCTACCTGGCCGAAGGATTTTTAAATCACAAACGCTGCCAAATCGTAGCAGTGTGTGACGTGGATACAACACGGCGCACCGCCCTTTTAAATCGCGTCAACACTTTTTACGAAGGCCATCCGTCAAGAGGCACGGCAGACTGTAAAGGATACAACGATTTTCGCGAAGTCATCGCTCGTGATGATATTGATGCCTTATGCATTGCGACCCCGGATCATTGGCATGCCTATATTACGTTGGCGGCCTTGGAAGCGGGCAAAGATGTGTACTGCGAAAAACCGCTGACCCACAATATTCATGAAGCCGTTGAAATTATCAATAAAGTCAAAGAGACAGGGCGTATACTCCAGACGGGGTCAATGCAGCGTTCCATGAAGGAATTTCGTGTAGCCTGCGAACTCGTGCGTAACGGCGCCATTGGAAAGATCGACCGTGTGCTGTGCAGTTTTGGCGTTCCCGGTATCCCCTGCGATTTGCCTGAAGAAGAAATGGAACCCGGCCTTGACTGGGACATGTGGCTGGGACCCGCAC
>JAAYJI010000321.1 GCA_012523015.1 Candidatus Hydrogenedentota bacterium | reverse complement strand
TTTTTGCATAAAATATGGTGTCATACGTATACCACAACCTCCGGTTTAACGGCCGGAACCTGAAAAGGCCCTCAATCAAGGCTTTTTCAGCCTATCAGTCGGAAGACTTGTGCCGCCGTTAATGCAATTACTCCGAACATCAGGTGGGCCATGACCTTGGCCGCGCCACGCACCCGCACAAAGCGCCCGCCATAGTTGTCCTTGAGCGCGCTGTTGGCCCGTTCAGCAGCACTACGCTGGTTGTAGCGTTGTTTTTTCGCGGGGTCCATGGGAATGGTCTCTCCCGTACGTTTATTGGGGTCAATGACGGGCACATGGCCTAGCGTACGACTGAAATCATGTATGCCTTGCGCGTCATAGGCAGCGTCCATAAGGTCATACAGCGTATCCAGGCGTTCCTTGGTCATCTGCATTAAGGGGATAGCCACTTGACTGTCGTGAGTTGAAGCGCTGGTAAGAATTGCCGCTGCGGGAATATCGCCATCAACCACTCCCAGATGAAGTTTATACCCTATCCAATGGGTGGTATGTCCTTTGCTATTGCGTTTGGTTCCAACGTCGCATTGATTGGGCAATTCCTTTATGTTGTCCTCCAGCGAGCGGTTGGGTTGTAAATCAATACGTTTGGGGTCGGGGGGCGGGGCTTGTTCGCCCTTCTTGGGGCGTCCTCTTTTCTTCTTGGGCTTGGCCGTATCCTCTTTTTCTTTTTTCGCTGGCTTTTCACGGCCCTCTACGGCGGTAGCATCTATGCTATTATGCGCGAAAAGTTTCTCCTTGATAATGTCCTCAAACATCGCGGCATGAATACGTTGGGGCAGTTCATCGCGGGCAAAGTCGTTAAAAGCCCTTGAAAACGTGGATTCGCTTGGAATTTTGACGATGCCGTCGTATCCGCACAACGCGCGCAGGGTACGGTCCGCTTTTAACCGCAAGATAAGATCGCTTGTAGTGGGCATATTGAATATGGCCTTTGCGACAAAGGCTCTGAAGAGCAGTTCGCGGTCGTTGGGTATGCGTCCATTGCCCACCCAACCATATTGCGCAAACAAACCGTCCGTCCGCATTAGTTCGATGACACGGACAAGTTCCTGATGCTTCTGCGATAATTCCAAGGTCTCCTCAAGAATGGGGAATAGCGAATCCATGATGACGTAGAATTTGAATCGCAGGTCGTTTAGCATAGTATTAACACCTTCTTATTTAACTATCAAATATACTATACCACAACCGAGAAGAAAAATCAAGTCAAAAATTGAGGTTCTGCAAGAGGCTCGATTTATTCGGATTTTTGAATAGGGGAAACAACCAAACTGTTACGCTCGCGCCCGGAATATGCAGCAAGAAAGCGAAGACCCAAGAATTATCAACTGCTCAACCAACCTCGCCATCTGTTTAAGGAAATCGCTCACAGTAGCAAATATCGCAAAATACCTTAAGTTAGTGCCATTCGTGACTGTCCCCTGTTATTTCCCGTCGCTAAAATACCCCCCTATAGTTTTCCTGCCAATTCCAATCCTGCTAGGAATTCAGGGCAACCAATACTCACTCTTTCAGGACGGTATATTTCCTCTGCAATGCCAACCTGATAACCACGAACAGATGCACTTTCAAGAATATAATACATTAGTGCGTACTTATCCAGATATTCGGAATCAAAATTGTCCAGCATAATAATAATATCTTTTATTTCGGCAAATAGTTTTTCATTCATTGCTTGTGTGTAATATGCATCAACTCTTATAAGCATCAGGCCAAGATTATTTTTTTTCGCAAACAGTTTTTCAACTTCTGATATAAATAATGATGATTTAGTCTGGCTTGCCACGGATAATATTTCCTGTACTTTCTTTGATTTCTTGACCCATTTATTAGCTTTTTCCGAATAATCTACATAGTGAAAATATAGTTCATCTCTATCATATCCCCTGCTTTCAAGAAGTGCATTTACCTCCTCAATATGTTCTTTATACGGATACTCAGGTATAGGAAATCCATATTCATAAGCACCCTTCTCCAAATCAAGCGCTTCTCTTTCTAGCTCAATAGCGAGTCCACGATAGACACTTTTGTACTCTGGTGATTTAAGATCCTCCAATCGGGAATGTCTCTTGGCGGACATCATATGTTTTGTTTCATCTGCATTCACATTGTCTAATGATTCCTGTTCTTCCATGTTCTTAATTGTACTAACGTTAATCCTCAAGGACGTAGTAGAGGCCGACTCATCAGCATGTTCATCAACATCTCCTTTAGATTCTAAAGTCGGTGCGTAAAATCTGGTTCTTTCAATAAAAGCCGATTTGCAGATGTTTTGTGGTATTTTTAAATACAACAATACTACAATGAAAAACGCGAATATCACACCCGCAAAAACAATAATTATTTTTCTTTGTGTGCTATTCATATTATATTCCTTTTTTATAATAAGTATTATTCGCCTTCAACATAATTTGCATCGCAAGAATTAATTGCTTCACTGTTAAGATAGATAAAACCAGGTGGATAAAAAAACTCAGGTTGCCTTATTGATGAAGGATCAAAAAAGTCACCCACATAATTCCCGGTCTCTGCTAAATTTGGCACCATTGTATATAACCATTCTTGGGACTTATTAT
>JAAYJI010000320.1 GCA_012523015.1 Candidatus Hydrogenedentota bacterium | reverse complement strand
GTATTCAACAAGTCGTTGAATCCATTTAAGGCTCCCTCTATTGCCTTCTGGTTGTTCTATTCTCATGGAATGCCTCCTTTACCCTAGTGGTTTGAAATCGAAAGGTCTGAAACAAAAACCTTCAAAACCGCCACGATAAGACGCGTTTCGCTTGAGCGACAGGTTTGGCTGCGGCTGCACGGATTGCGCCGAGGGCTACAACGTTTGCCCCTGCCCGAACCGAGGCAACCCTGCAATCGCGCCAGAGCTCGGGGATGGCGCTGGATTCGGCGGAACTGAGGGCGGCATCATAATAATCGTGAAATTTGAGCATTCCACCTCCAACAGCCAGAAGCGATGGATTTAGCAGATTGATGACAGTCGCCAAGCCAATGCCCAAAGCATAGCCGCCTTCCCGGATTATCGTCAATGCTGCCGTATCCCTTTCGCCGGCCAGCTTGGCAAGCGTTGGAGCATCAACGCCTAACTTGGCTGCTATTGCCGCACTTCCCGCTACTTCGTCCAGGCGTTTGACCTGGCCGCCGGTTGGGTAAGGCAAGTAACCGAGTTCTCCCGCCCATCCACTGGCACCCTGTAATGCTCTGCCATGAGCAATGAAAGCAGAGCCAATCGCAGTGCCAGCCATCACTATGCCTCCGGTGAAATTTTCCGGTACATCGTGCATCTCTTCTAACAGGGCGGCGTTGACATCGTTGATCACGGCGATGTGGCTGCCAAGGGCTTTCAGCGTATCCGCTGGCCGCCAGCCCGTAAGCGCCGGCAGTACGTCACACGCAACCACCTGCCCGTCAGGACTGACCAAACCGGGCACCGCGATACCGATACGACAAGATCGGAGATTGCTGGCAGCGATGAACGATTTGAGCTGCATGGCAAAATCTTCCGGCGAGAAGCTCGGGCCGGTATCAACGCGAAAGGTCTGCTGACCGTAGACGAAAAGAAGCTTCGTGCCTCCGAGATCCGCACCAATGATTAAATCATCCATTCTGTACCTGTGCTCCTGTGAAGCCTGATCTGAAAACTCAGCCGCTGCGAGACCGCACAGCGGTTGAGCAGTCGGCTGGAGTGCCTTATTCGATGAATTTTTCCATGAGTTCGAATGTAATGCCATGTTCGAGGAAAACGGGGTGCTCTGGTGCCTGACCCGGAGCGGTTTGAAACCCAAGCGTTCTGAAAAACTCACCGGACGTATTGCGAGCGATGGTATGAATACGTCGGCAGTTCTTGGCTTTGGCGATACGGTAGAATTCCGTGACAAGACTGCGGCCGATGCCGTGCCCTTGGGCATGAGAAGCGACGGCAAGATGCCGAAGCTCAATTTCGGTAGCTCCGGCCCATACGGCAACCAGTCCTCCGACCACTTGTCTATTTTCTTGAGCAAGTAACTCGAATTTCTCGCCCTCCAAGCCGAATGTGTGGCGTATATCGCGCGGCAGGCCCAAGGGCTGCCACAGAACTACCCAAAGGAGTTCATCCAGCCTTGCGGCAGCATCGGCTGTCGTTACGACCTCTATTATCGCCATGCTTCTCTCGTCGAACGCTCAGCATAACCAGCTGGGAAACGGCGCAGAGAGAAGCGGTGCACCGTTTCCCAGTCCGAGTTCATGCTTTTGGTGCGTGTTGTTCTATACAGCGAATAAGATGCTGAATTCGTCATTATTTAAATGAAATTCATGTTTAAATTGTTCAATAAGCTGTGTGTCATAGACACGATCCAAATAAACTATTTTTAAAAACGATTTTAATGGAATAGAGCAGTTCTTTAAAAGTTCTTTTTTGATAACATTCAGATAATTATGGCCATAATTAAAGGGTGAATCTGGTGATTCTCGTTTCCAAATTACACCATTTCGTAAATCACATTTATTTTTCATTTCCACGTTGCTATCAGGATGATAATCGCATGTATGAAAAGAGTCACAGTTAACTTTAATATCTTTACCGTTCCAGCACCCAAACTTCCTGGTTTGCCTAAAATGTTCTATGGTTCTCTGGCAACTTACTAAACCGTTCTTTTGACCACCATATGGTGCTTTCATCCAAGGGTTCCGGAACTTTCCATTTGGAAGTTTAAGATTTGTTTTTTCTATAAATTCAATAATATCTGACGTCTTATAATTACCTTTTGAATTATTATATTTATCCATTAAAAAAGTGAGAAATGCAGGGTGTATTCCTGAAGTTTCCTTTCTTAGTTCTTCGATGTAATTT
>JAAYJI010000319.1 GCA_012523015.1 Candidatus Hydrogenedentota bacterium | reverse complement strand
CTGCTCAAACGATCGCGCTAGGAACGAAAATACGAATGGGCTTTTAAGACAATACTTTCCCCAAAAGACTCGTTTTGATACAATTTCTGAAGAGCAGTTACAAAGGGCTGTTCAAGATTTAAATAATAGACCTAGGAAAACACTTAATTACAGAACTCCGGCCGAAGTCTTTTTTCAGGAAGGGGTTGCAATTCGAGTTTGAACCTGCGTAAGTTGAATGGCATTTATAGGCTGTTTTATGATGGATGTACGGGTCAGAAAATACACTACACCGAAACACCGAGGTGTAGCGAGGTTTTAGAGAGGAATTAAAGTATATGCCGCAACTCATCATCGAACAGCCCGGCGAAGCCGCCATGACCATTCCCTTGGCGGAAAAACCGCTGCGTCTGGGGCGTGCTGAAGATAATGATGTGGTATTGGCGGCTGAGGAAGTCTCCCGTTATCATGCGCGCATCTGGCGGTCAGGCACGCGCACCATGATCATGGACTTAAACAGCCTCAACGGAACCTATGTAAATCGTCAACGAATAAAAGAACAGTTTCTGAAGCATCTGGACGAAATTCGGCTCGGCAGCAAATGTATTCTCCAATACCGCAATGACACCCGTTACGGATCGATCAATGCAGCTTCCGAAGTGGAGGAGGAAAAAGACCGCAGCGACCTTGAAACATCGATCAACACAATTCGCCAAGAAATGGATCGTATCAGCAAACATATAACGCTGATAGGCGGCAAAGCCTCTGCCCCAGTTGTGCCATCAACCACGGAAAGTCAGGCGAATCTAAAAGCGGAACCCGCTGAGTTGGTGCGCATCAGCAGAGCGTACCGACGCCTTGAAGCGTTGCACAAGGCGAGCATGGTCATGGCATCAGATTTTGATCTGAAAACCCGATTAACAGAAACGCTGACCATTATCATGGATGCACTCCGAGCGAAACGGGGTTTTGTTTTATTACAACATGAAAAAAACGGTAATCTGCAAGCCGCTGCAACCCGTCATATTGATAAAGAACTGACAGCGAATTCTTTGAGCATGGGCATTGCCGGCCGCGCGGCCATTGATGGAACCCCCGTCTTGATCGCTGACGTGAGCAAGGTGGGAGATATCGAAAAGCAACGGGGCTCCGATCAAGAAACGATTACGAGCGCCATGGGCGTCCCTTTGAGAACCAATCAAAAATTACTGGGTTCAATCTATGTAGACACCGATTCAAGACAAGGCCTTTTCACGACTGACGATCTAGAACTCTTCTCTTCCCTTGCCGCCCAGGCAGCCCTCGCCATTGACAATGTACGGCTTCACAATCGGGTAATAGAATCAGAAAAGAAACGGATCAGTTTGGCGCGTTTTCTGCCTAGCCCCCTTGTAGATAAAATTATGACTGAAGCGGAAGCCTTGTCGTTGGGCAGCAAAAAAACACGGGCAACCACCTTGTTTTGTGATATACGAGGAAGCTCAAAAATCGCGGAAGAACTGGATCCGCAAAGCCTTGTTATGCTGCTCAACGAACATTTCACGGCCATGACAGAGGTACTCTTCGCCCATTCAGGTACACTGGATAAATATATGGGCGACGAATTTATGGCTATATTCGGCGCGCCCGTGCCCTGCAGTGATGATGCGTGGCGCGCTGTTTGTACGGCCCTTGAAATGCAACAAAAGAATAGAGAATTGAATCTCAAACGAGAAGCAGAAAGACGCCCTTGCTTTGAGATTGGGATCGGTATTGATTCCGGCGAAGTAGTCGCCGGTTTTATAGGCTCACCGCGGCATATGGATTACACGGTGGTCGGCGATCATGTGAACACGGCAAAACGTTTTTGTGAAATGGCCGATCCCGGAAAAGTGGTCATAGGTCAGGAAACATGGAAGGCCGTGAGTGACCGTGTGAAAACCCAATCTTTAGGTACCTTGATTTTAAAAGGAAAACAACGTACCGTATACGCCTACGAAGTGACTGGTTTGCGTGTCGAACCAACAGAACCGAAGGGGCAACCCGCTTAAGGAGTTTCTAACTTTGCGAATTATGATTACCGGCGGCGGTACGGGCGGACACACCTCCCCCGGCCTCGCTGTTATTGAAGAGCTGCGACGCAGAGACCCGCAATTGCTGCTGCAGTGGATTGGTAAGCGCGGCGGTATGGAAGAGAAAGCCGCGCAAACAAATGGCGTACCATTTCGAAGCTTACCGATAGAAGGATGGACACGGAAAAAATCACCGCGCATGCTTTGGACGGGCATGAAACTCAGCTATTCCATTTTACGGGCTTGGTTTTATCTTAAAGTCTTTCAGCCCCAGGCGGTCTTTGGTCTGGGCGGTTATGTGAGTCTGCCCACTTTGTGGATGGCACAGCGCATGGGT
>JAAYJI010000318.1 GCA_012523015.1 Candidatus Hydrogenedentota bacterium | reverse complement strand
GTGCTGGGCGCCCGACTGTTTTACCTGGTGCAATTCGATAGACCCCTTTGTCAGGTAATCTTTTTAACCGGTAGCGGGCTTGTCTTCTATGGCGGCTTTATCGGGGGACTGCTTGCGTTATTGGTCTATGCGCGTGTCTTTGCCCTGCCCTTGCGACCACTGCTCGACCTGGCGGCGCCCTTTGTCGCGCTGGGCGAGGCGATCACCCGCATAGGCTGCCTGTGTAACGGCTGTTGCTGGGGTGCTCCAACCCGCCTGCCCTGGGGCATACACTTCCCGCGTTATTCCTTTCCCTGGCATCAACAGGTGAACGACGGGCGCATCTGGGCGGACACGTCCCATTCCCTCCCCGTCCATCCCACGCAACTGTATATGACCCTGGGTCTGATGGTTCTTTTCGTGGCGCTTCTTTTGCTCTTGCGTCAAAATGTCACGAAGGGGCGTGTATTTTGCGGCTATCTCATTGGCTATGGTGTCCTGCGCGGTGTGGTTGAAAGCTTCCGGGGCGACAGTGCCCATGACCTGCTGGGTATGACAGTGTCGCAGGTCATCTCCATCTCTCTCATTTTAGTCGGTATTGTATTGGCGTTTGTTTTTCGGAAAGTTCCGTGTCTCGCCCTTGATTCAGCGGCTGGGACAACGAAACAAAACCTTAACCCTGTGGAAAGGAAATTATCATGAGCCACAAGCAACTCTCCATCACTATCTTGTCTCTTTGCATCGTCATTGGGGCCATTGTCTTCTCGGAGTTTACGCCCGCGATACCTTTCGAATCTGGCTCCTTGCGGGAGACTTCTAAAGTGGGCCTCACGAGGATTACAGGAAAAGCAACTAACGAATGTAATTGTAAGGGCGAACTCTGTGATGAAATGGGGAATGAACATTGTGTTTGGGTTGGCAACTTGGACCCTGAGAAACCGTGCACTGGTTGCGAAGGGCCAGAACGCCTAACCGCCCGTTTTGGGGATGAAATGGTGTGTTACAAAGGTGATACTCGAAATGCAGACGCATGGTTTGGTTGCTGCGCTGACGAGTGCAAGGAACTGGGCTGTCCAGCACCATGTGAAGCAAGATACCTGAGAAGGGCAGGAGTGTGTAATGAAACATATCCGAGCAAATGTAGAGAAATTGCATGCTATGAAATACGTACTGATATCTAGAAATGTAGATTAACGCTACGTCTAAGACTAATACAACGAGATATGCCCATAAAAAATATCCGGCTTTATGTAGTTTTATGAATAAATATTTCTTTGCTGACGATAGTAAAAAGTTAATACCTAGTCCTGTGAAAAAGCATTGTGACTGCCGTAGCACTCCTACGCTTAAAGGCAGTAAGAATGGTTGTGACAAGTTGATAGCCATAAATATTTGTTGATCGGAAATACTCATGAAAACGTCTTTGATGTATGTTGCTCTTGTTATTTTGTGCTTTACCTTGTGTTACGGCGCATATCCTGACAGTCGTGTAGAAGGCGAACAAATTAAGCAAGAGATACTTGCATGGTTGGATTCGATCAATAGCATCCAATGCACCTACAGATTGCGTATAGAGGGACCATCCATTTTCTTTGAAGAAAAAGAAGTAAAATTTCGATGGCAGGGAAAGAATTTTTATTATGAAGCCCTTACCTTGGCATTGGATCCTGATAGTGAACAAGAACACCCTGAAATGATAGGCGCCGTCATGACGGAGTCCCTTTTGGACGGCAAGTTCACGCTACTGGGGCATCAAAGAAGGATTGTGGCCGAAGTAAATAGACGCGGTTTCTTTGACTCGAGTCCTACGCGCCAGATGCGGAAAATGTTCCATGTGCAGTCTACAGAGAAAGCAAGAAAAAACGCAACGGTTAATCTGACGTTAGGATCAATCCTTTCCTTGCCCGGTTTCGCCACACTTATAGAACGTGAAGGGAAAAGAATTCTTGCTTACTGGACAACCTTAGAACAGGAAACCGCCACTGGTCTCAACATATATTTGGATGAGCAGAATCGAATTGTACAGGCGGACTTTGTGGACCGACCCGCATATTGTACCTTTGAGGAAGCGCAACAATATGTAACAGGCGATATCTATCGAACGATACGTTTAGGAAGTTCCCTCTTTCTGACGGAATACACTTCATTTGGAGATATCTGGTTTCCTACGCACATGCGTGAAGAACTCTTTTATACTACGGATAAAAACAAAAATTCGAGTCCAGAACGAAATGAAAAATTCAAGGCTGGAGAAATAACTGCATGTGAATTCTATGCCATCTTGTATGGAGGCTATGTGTACGACCCGGCTAAAACGATTGTATATGATTTTTGGATTGACCCAAAGACCGTAAAATTAAATAAAGCATTAAAGAACTCCGATTTTGAAATTGAAATACCCCCTGGAACCAATGTTTCTGACCGACAAAGCAAAGAAGTATATACAACGGCGCGAGAGACCTGGCTGGAGCGTCATGCCGATCTGGTAATCATTTTGATTGCTCTTGGGATCTTAGGAGGTATCACTGTAGCGGGTTGGCGGTATTGGCTCGGGAAACCGTAACCCGCTTATGGGCAATTTATATTTATGGCGTACGTGGCTGTTGTTATGCTGGATTGCTTGGGGTGGCTGTCTTGCCGCAGGCGCCGAGCCGGATCAATTGACGGGACAATCCTGTGCGGTACGTTGCGCGGGATACCTGGAACAGCGCCTCCTGGATCGTTCCCCCGATGCGGAAAAGCTGCGCGCGGCGTTGGGTACTGGACATGAAGCGGCATCCCTGGAACAACTTCGGAACTACCTTGAAGAGGAGGGATTGCACACCTTGCCCTGTGAATGGACAGGCAAGGCGATTGCCCGCTGGGAGGGCAATCTCTATCTCATCATTCACTCGTTTTCCGAGGAGAATGAACAGGGCCATTTCATGGTGGTGGAAAAGAACGACGCGGGCATAACGGTAGTGGACTGGCCGCGAAAGCAGCATTTCTCGAATACCCCCGGCGGCATCCGCCGTTGGCGGGCGTATGTAACACACGGGAATATGACTCCGATCGGGCTGCTTGTGGACACCCATCCGATCAGTCTGCCGGACGGAAACACAAGGCCCTTTTCATTTTATTTATACATATCAGGCAGCATTGTGGCCCTGTTGTTCTTGTCACTGCTATTCGCTTTCCGTCATACCCACGCCAGGAATACCAGCACCCCCTGCAGATAGAACACGGAGAGCAGCCAGGCGGGCACGCAGCAAACGATGATCAGGGCGACGGCGACGAGGCGCCGGGACGCAATGATTCATTAACAACAGACAATGTGGTGTAGGCAACGCCAGTTTTATCTAAATTAGCTAATAATCATGTTGAGCTGCGATATCTCTCGGTCTTTCAAAGATACAT
>JAAYJI010000317.1 GCA_012523015.1 Candidatus Hydrogenedentota bacterium | reverse complement strand
CCTGTGTAGGGGGGCGTTCCAAGGTCGCTAATTTGTATCTGCGCGAAGTGGACGGGCAAGTGCGCAGACTCACGAATGATCAAGATCATAACTGGTGCCCCACGGTGCTCAATAATGGGCGTATCCTCTATTTGCGTTGGGAATACGCCGATATCGCCCATGCCTTCTATCGGCTCTTGTTTCATTGCGGCCCCGATGGCAGCGCACAAATGGAATATTATGGGAGCAACTCCTTTTGGCCTGCCTCCTTATTTTATGCGCGGCCCATCCCCAATCATCCGACCAAAGTTGTTGCCGTCGCCGGCGGACATCATGACGCGCCGCGCCAAGGGGAATTGCTTATATTGGATCCTGCCTTGGGCCGCCATGAAGCGGAAGGTGTCGTCCGACGTATTCCTGATGATGGTAAAGAAGTGAAACCCGTTATTTTGGACGGGCTGGTTTCAGCGATTTGGCCGCGCTTTCTCCACCCATGGCCCCTGAATGAACACTATTTTCTTGTCTCTTGTAAGCCAAGCATAGACGCTCTTTGGGGGATTTATTTGGTAGATGTTTTCAATAATTTTGTTCTGATTCATGAAGAAGCGGATTGGGCGTTTTTAGAACCTGTGCCGTGGCGGGAAATACCGCGACAACCGGTGGTTCCCGACAAAGTGGATTTCAACGGGACAGAAGCAAGGGTCATGCTCACCGACGTTTATCAGGGGCCGGGACTTGCAGGAGTTCCCCGAGGAACGGTCAAAGCCTTGCGGCTCATAGGCTATACCTATACCTTCCATGAATTGGGCTGTGAACCGGATCGGGTGGGATTGGACGGACCTTGGGATGTGAAACGAATCATCGGAACCGTTCCGGTCGATGAAGACGGCTCTGCCCATTTCACGGTGCCCGCCCACACGCCTATCGCCCTGCAGCCGCTGGATGAAGACGGCAAGGCTGTGGCGTTGATGCGCAGTTGGCTTACTGCCATGCCCGGCGAAACGCTTTCCTGCACAGGATGCCATGAAGCCCAAAATACACTGGGCGATTACGACGGGATCCGTCAGGCTTTTCAACGAGAACCCTCCACCATACGGCCTTGGTACGGCGCGGCGCGGGGCTTTTCTTTTGACCGGGAGGTACAGCCCGTGCTGGATGCCTATTGCATTCGTTGTCACGACGGCAAGGATTTTGAGGATGGCACAGTGAACTTTGATCTCACGGCACGGTCTACTAAAAAGATTCCTTCCGCCTTTCAAATGTATTTTTCGCCTTCTTATATGGCGCTGCGCCCTTGGGTAAATGCGCCCACCCTCGAAAGTGACGCACACATGTTGACCCCTCGTGATTTTCATGCCGATACGAGCACGCTGGTGCAGCTGCTCCGAGATGATCATTATGGTGTTCAATTGAGTGATGAGGCGTGGGATCGGATTATTACGTGGATAGACCTGAACGCGCCCTTCCACGGCACATGGCAGGAAGTTGCGGAAGCCGGTCAAAATGCAACGAAAATAGCAGCTGCAAAACACGGCGCACAGCGGCGTCGTGAACTCCATCACCGTTATGCGGGCATGGATGTGGATGAAGAGGAGATCCCGCCCACGGCCGAGATAGCGGCTCCCGAAGATCTCGCCGATCGGCTGCACTGTGTGCCCCGTGATTTCGCGGAAGATACGGAGCGTGCGCTAAAAGACACGGCAAAAGAAACACTGATAGAACGGGTGAATCTGGCGGAAGGGGTCGATTTGGAACTGGTCTTTGTAGACGCCGGTGAATTTCAAATGGGCGCTGATCGCGGCTATACCAATGAAGGTCCCGCGCTAAGCGTGTCTATCGAAGAACCTTTCCTGATGGGAAAATTCGAGATTACCAATGAACAATACCGTTGCTTTGACCCGGGGCACGACAGCGGCTTGGAGACAGGGGAGGCTTATCAGTTCGGCGACGACGAAAGAGGGCACACACTCAACCGTCCGGAACAGCCGGTGGTCCGTGTATCTTGGGAACAGGCTATGCGCTTTTGCGAATGGCTCACGGCACATACGGGCAGATCGTTCCGTCTACCCACTGAAGAAGAATGGGAATATACCTGTCGTGCCGGCACGACAACGCCCCTCTGGTACGGAACCTTGGACTCCGAATTTTCGACGTCAGCGAACTTCTCCGACGCCACCCACCACACCGTCTATTATCCCCATGTACCCACCGCCATACCGCCTTGGCGCCCCGCAGACACGCGCTTTGATGATACGTGGCGTGTTTCCGCTGCAGTCGGAAGTTTCCGGCCCAACCCCTGGGGCTTCCATGACATGCATGGTAACGTAGCGGAATGGACCGCTTCTTCGTACGGATCAGATCAGGCTAAGGTGGTGCGCGGCGGTTCTTGGCGGGACTGTCCGAAGCGGGGCCGTTCAGCTTTCCGCAATCACTTCGACGCTAGCCAATGCGTCCATGATGTAGGGTTCCGCGTTGTGTGTGCGCCATGATTGCTGATGGAGCGATTTTTAAAGGTTCCTATTCATGTAAAGAATTTAAGAAATTGCGAAGACGCGAAAAGCGGGAGCCATGCTGCCCCTTTCTCTTTCGCGGTTCTCCACCGTCGTAGATGGTCGTTCGCTAGGACAGGTCGTATTTCGACCTTGAATCCGTCCAGTGCTAAAATAGGGCATATCGCAACAAGATTATTCGTATTGAAATATTTTTACTTTGGGAATCGCAGACATGAGTATATGGCATCATCGGTATGGGACCTTTATTTTTCTTTCCCTCTTTCTTTTTGCTTTTCTTTGCATGAGCGTTGACGCCGCTGAAAAGGGAATCCATCTTGCAGACCTTGAATCGGAATTGACGGTTCAGCAGGGCTGGGGAAACTTAGGTAAGGACAGAGCAGCCTATCCGACCGATGGACAAGGCATGACGTTATGTATTGGTGAAAAAGAATACGGCCACGGACTCGGTCACCACGCGCCCGGAGAAATCGTGCTGCCTATAGACGGACGCTTTCTTTCTTTCACAGCGGAAGTGGGCGTTCAATGGCAGGGCGGAGGTAAAGGAAGTGTTTCTTTTGAGGTGTGGGTCGATGACAAAAAATGTTTTGAATCGGGATGCATGAGCGACAGTGACGCGGCAAAGCCCGTTGAAGTGGATCTCGTCGATGCGAAGATCTTGCGGCTCGTTGCTTCAGACTGTGGGGATGGTATTGCCAATGATATGGCGAACTGGGCGCATGCGCTGTTGATGGAGGATAGGTTTTTTGTTGAAATTGGCGCAGCGCGTTTTTCTCCAGCAACATCCCAACAACGGATGGAAGGGAGTTATGCCCTTTTGGGGAAGAGCGAGGGCGCGCAACTTGCCTTTTCAAGACCCCTTCATTGCTGCACACTTATGGCCGCTGCTCATGAAGAGGCACGCATTGATGTGCCCTTAGGTAAAAGCGAAGAGCCTATGACTGCCGTTGCCGTCGTGTCCCATGCGGGCGGTGCACCCGCTTCCCTTTCCTTAAGCTTTGCCGGCGGGCTCAGCGAAGAGATCGCTTTAAAAGGAGGCGAAAGTGTCCTGTGTGTTTCCTCGGAAAGTTGGGATAGCGATCGTCTGCTGTCTTTTGTGGTGGACGGAGGGGGTGCAGATGCTGCAGTTCGCCTGACCCAACTCTATCTCGTCAGCGGCGACCGCAAAATAGACATAGATTTTTTTCCCGAGAAAGCGGCGGTGTCCGAACTCACCACACCGACGGATATACTTGCCCATCCTCTGATCCTTCAGGAAATGCTCGAGTGGGATTGGCGCATGCAAGATGGTATCGGTGCCGGCGCGGTCCGCTGCAGCTATCGGGAAGGGGCGGAGAGCTGTTTGGAAAAGGGGAATCGGCTCGCCGCTCAATTAGAGGCGCAGCAGCTGCCCGTATCGGATGATGTGCTTCGTTCTTGGTTTCAATTGAAGGCTGATTTTGAAGCCCTGCGCCTAGAGGAATGGGAAGGCGACAGTGCTCCCTGGCAAGAACTGTGGCGGGAAGTGCATCAGCGGCGGCGTGCGCTGCTTTTCGCGCATCCGTTGGCGGACACGGGGGCGTTGCTCTTTGTGAAACAGGCGCCCGGTATGTTCAGCCACCAGCTGACCCAAGTATATGGCCGTTATGCCCGCCCCGGCGGCGGGCTCTATGTCTTGGATGATCCTCTCCATGATATGGGCGTGCGCCGGTTAGCGGAAGACATGCCCACAGGCAGTTTTATGCAGCCTGAAGTGGACCATGCCGGCGAAAGGATTATCGTTGCTTTTTGTCGGACAGAAGGCGTGCCGCAAGATAGTTTCAACGGTACAGCAGGGCAGTTTTACCATCTCTATGAAATTTCTAATGGGGATGGGTCGTGGCGGCCCTTGACCGAAGGAGCGTACGATGACTTTTCGCCTAAGGAATTGCCGAATGGGCAAATTATTTTTATATCCACGCGCAGGGGAGGATGGCATCGCTGCGGGACACCGGGCTGTGAAGTCTATACGCTGACCCTGATGAATGCCGATGGCGGTGATGTGCGGGTCTTATCTTTTCATGAAACGCAAGAGTGGGATCCCGCTGTGCTCAATGACGGCAGGGTCATCTATACCCGTTGGGATTATGTGGATCGAGACGCCGTTCATTACCAACATTTATGGATCACACGGCCGGACGGCACCGCGCCCGCTGCTTTTTACGGCAACAACACCTTTAATCCCGTCGGCTTGTGGGAGGCTCGGTCTGTTCCCGGGTCGCACCGCGTTATGGCAACTGCTGCGCCCCATCATGGCATGACGGCAGGGTCCATTGTGCTTGTAGATCCCACGGTTGCCATTGACGGTCTTGATGCGCTGGAACGGCTTACGCCCCATGTCCCCTTTCCGGAGAGTGAGTCACTGTTGCTGCCCCACTGGCGCTCTGCCCTTGCCCCGGATCCTCCTGCAGTATTCCCGGAGACCGAACGCTGGCCGGGTCAATGCTTCCGCAGCCCTTGGCCTCTTGCCGAAGATCTGTTTTTAGCCGCTTATAGCTTTGATCCGCTCATTGGCGAACCCAAGCATAATGACGCCAATATTTTTGGTCTTTACCTCGTTGATGCCTATGGAAATCAAGAGTTGTTGTATCGCGATTTGAATATTGCAAGCCTATGGCCCATGCCGCTCAAGGCACGGGAAAAAGCGCCTGTGCTGCCCTCTTTGCTTGAAGACGACGCTCCTCAAGAAGGCAGCTATTATGTGCAGAATGTCTATGAAAGTGATCCTGCGCTGCCCGAGGATACGCCCGTAACCCACTTGCGCATTGTGCAGGTCTTGCCCAAATCCACCTCCGGCGCGAACAATCCAACCGTTGGTGCCGCCAACGCCTCGCCGGGGAAACAGGTGCTCGGCACCGTTCCTGTGGAAGAAGATGGCTCTGCCTACTTCATCGCGCCTTCCGGCAAGGCGCTTTCCTTCCAAGCTTTGGATGCATCCGGTCAGGCGGTGCAGGTCATGCGCAGTGTTTCGTATTTGCAGCCCGGCGAAAGATTGTCTTGTGTGGGATGCCACGAAAACCGAATGGACGCGCCGTCAAAGTCGGAAATCAGAACGCTTGCTCAGCGTCGTGCGCCTTCCCGTATCAGTGAGGCTCCCGATGGAGCCCTGCCGCTGAGTTATCCCATATTGGTGCAGCCTGTTTTGGATAAGCATTGCGTCCACTGTCATGGTGAAAAAGACGCACAAGGACCCGATGGAAAAGCTATCCATCTCACGGGCCGGCCCGAGGGGCGCTATACCCAATCCTACAATGCTCTCATCTCGCGCGTCTCTTATGCCGCATGGGGGCACGGCGGTCCTTTTCCCGACGGCAATTGCGAGCCCCTCGCGGAGCCGGGTTTCTTCGGTGCCAAGGGAAGTGCCCTGACCAAACTTCTTGAAAAAGGGCATCACAACGTAGAATTGGACGATGACGATTGGGAACGGTTGGTCACGTGGATGGACGCCAACGCACTGTTCTATGGTTCCTTCGAATTCGACGATCAGGAGCGGCAACAGCGCGGGGAACGCATCAGCGCCCCCGGATTAGAGTAATGCTGCCGGCGTGCCGATAGCCGATCTTTTGGCGGACAGCTGTCCATGCCGGATTGAAGTGTCTGGGCACACCGGAACAAAGCCTGTACCTCGACTGTTTCTTTAGGTGTAAAGAGGCGCGCAAACAAGCTTCTAGCTGATCCTTGTTTGGGATCGCGTCAACGGTGTCTTTTAAACGGAATGATCGCGGCGGTGTCCCATGGCTGTTTCCAACAACATATGGCTGATTTATAATGAAGCCTGTCCTTTCTGCCGCGCCTCTTTAGTATGGATTCTACAACGCGCCAAAGAGGATTGTTTTTCACCCTTACCTGTGCAGACGGCACGGGAGCAGCTGGCCTTAACAGAAGAACAATTTCAATTCTGTGAACGGGCTGTGTGTGTGTTCTATCCTGACCGACTATTTTTCCATGGCGTGGACGCCCTCGCGCGGATTTTACGGAAGCTGCGGGGCTGGACGTGGTTGGGGCTGTTGTTGACCCTTCCCGGTATACATGGTGCAGGGCGTATCGTCTATGGGCTCATTGCGAGACATCGCTATGTTGTCTCCCGCCTTTTAGGAATCCAAGCGGAAGATCGCTGCGACACGGGGCATTGCGGACGCTAAAGTCGGCACCTTTGGGTCCTATAATTTCCTATTGATACAGACTGTCTATTGGTGTATTCTATAGCAATAGTAGGTGTATTTTGCGGGAAGAACAGCGGCTTTGTTTCTTCCTGCTTTTTGTTTTTAAGCTTCTGTTGAGATATCGGGATAAGCATATTCGTTTTAAAATAGATGTGCTTAGGATGCGCCGGTGCTCAATACAAATACTTGTCAAAGGTTAACACGGTATGGAAATGGAAAAGAATGGTTATAAAACGCTTCCCCGCTCTCACAGTTGTTTTGTCTGTGGTATCGATAATAGCGCTGGGCTAAAAGCCCGGTTTTATGTCAAAGAAGATAGGGTGTGTATGCCCTTGGAAGTGCAACCTCATCATTGCGGTTATCCTGAGGTGGTCCATGGCGGTGTCGTCGCCGCTGCCTTGGATGAGTGTATGGCGTGGGCAGCTAACCGTGTGTTGGGATTGATGTGTGTTACCGGTCGTCTCAGCATTCGTTATATGCACCAGACGCCGCCGAACGCAGGGCTTGAGGTACAGGCGAAAGTGAAGAAATCAAATCGTTTGCTCGCCTATACGGAAGCCGTATTGGTTGATGGAGCCGGGAAAATTTACGCCAAGGCGGAGGCATCTTTTATGCCCCTGTCCGCGGAACAAACGCTCTATGTGGATGACAACATGATCTATACGGGCGATGAAGAACGGGTCTTCGACCACTTACGCGAAAATAAGGCTTCCTCCCAAAGCACTGCAGATTGAAGGCATGGACAGGGCCGCAGCTAAGGACGTTTTCTTGCGCCCCGCTTTTTACGAAGGTAAGATGCTTTCCGGTGTGTGAAATACCCGTACTCGATCCACCTCAAAGGCGGAAGGGAAGGGGGTTGTTTCATCGGGGTATCCATCCATGACGCCTATGGCCAAGGTGAGAATGAGATGCATATCCACTGTTGGAATATGACGCCCTCGGATGAATCTCGTCCATAGGGATTGTTCCACCCGCTTTCCGTCTAAATACCATTCCAAACGATTGGGTTCCCAGAGCAGCCCGAAGGTATGCCATCCCTCTGCAAAAGAAGGGGTGTTACACACGATATGTTTGGGCCATTGCCGTGTTCCCACGAGAGGATCTCTGTTTTTCCAATGGAGCGTCATCTGTGCGTCAGCGGGATTACTTCCGAGAATTTCGAAGACATCGATTTCAGAGTCCTCTTCGCCATAGAGCCAAAATGCCGCGTTAAAAGATTTGCCCCGCGGCACCTTAAAGCGACATTCGAAATAGCCATAGCGGAAAGCCTGACGGCTGTAAAACATTCCGGATGTGTATGGGAAATCGGCGTAATAGGGCGTAAAATTACCTGCCTCGTCCCAGTCAAAACAAAAGCCGGTGACCACTTCAGAGCGGGCGATTAACTGCAAGATGCCTTCGTTAATTTCAATATTTCCGGTCTTCGTATAGTAGAGGGGCGGCCAGCAGCGCCCCCACGGAAATCCTGTGTCCCACCGTGTTTCATCCACCTGCTGTCCGTCAAAAGATTCATCCATCCAAAGGCTCCACCCCGGCTCTGTTTCCGGGTCAATCGTTTTCGGAGCTTTTTCTAAATGACAAGCGAAACAAGAAAAGATCATTGTAAGAGCGGCGGCAGACAAGACCGCTCTCCATGCGGCGTGTAAAAGGAAGGCAATAGACTGTTTTTTTGGGCAGATTTGCATGCTTCTTTACCTTCGATTTGTTTCAGGCCTGATCGGAATTATTCGAGCAAAGTCATATCAGGCATTTGATCTTTATAGAATTCCCAGTCGATCAAATGGTCGTAACGCTTAAGCTGCATGTTGACAATGGTTTTCCATCTTTCTTTGGTAAAGAGGGGCGCTTGGGTTAACAGGTACAGTTTGTCGTAAAACGCCGCTAACTGCGGATCTTTCAAAAGATTTTTGCCGGTGAAGCGCGTCTCCAAATAGCCGTCAGGAATATGACGTTCCATGTGGCCGATACGCAGTTCTTGCGTCTTTATGGCGGGCAATCGCGATAACAGCGGATCGCTCAGTGCGAGGGGATCAATAAGAATGGTTTTGGGCCCGCTAAAGTACCCCTGAAAACCGATCATGGGATACATTCGAATTAGGGGGACATCCAGCATGGCGTATTGGATAATGCTCATACCCCAATTCTCGCGCGGCATGATTTTTTCCGGACGCCAATGGAGAAGTCCCGTGCAATTATAATAATATTGGCGTTCATTACAGATGCCATAGCGGCTGATCGGACTTTCCCATTTACTGCCAAAGGCAGCGTCGGAGAAGAGGGGGACGTGGGGCATATAAGAACTAATCAATATAATGCCGCATACAACAGGAACCCATGTGTAGCTGCGAAAGCGTTTCGCCATCCGCATAAGAATTAACACAGCCAAAAAACAGGGAGCCGCAAAAAAACGATTTCCCATGAAGTCGCCGCCGATGCGCACAATATAGATCAAATACAAAATAATTCCGATGGAAAGGATGGCGTATTTTTCTTTTCGTAGGATGAAAGGAGTGACAGCGCCTAAAACAATCACGATCAAAGTGCCCGGGTCTTTGCTCCAGCAATGCATGTAATAGCGAATTGATTGCTGCATCAATAATTTGTGGTCGACGCCGGAGCCAAGTTTGGCATAGGCCGTATTCGGGAATGGAAATCCATAATAAATGAGGGAGAAAAGGATCCATAACACGACGGGCATACCGGCGAGGATGAGGAGTGCCGTTGATTTTTTATCGCGCAAACTCAGCCACATCCACAACACAGCAGGCGCTGCTAATAGGGAAAGATCCATGCGCGTCAGTACAATGAGCGAGGCGACGAGCGTCGAAAAGAACAATAGTGCCGGTGTCCATTGTATACGCAAATAGAGAATCATAAAGACTGCAAGAAGTAAATGGGCAAGCGGATTTTCAAGACCTGAGGAAGAAAAATCGGTGAAGGCTCGGGAAAACATCAGTATCAATAAGCCGGCGATGGCAATGCCTGAGCGCGGTGCTACCCACCACGCTGCCATACAAAGAGCAATGAGGGAAGTAACCATGCTGAGCACGATCAAGGTGAGATAGAGATCTTGAGAGAAATAATAGACAGCGGAAACAAGAAACATCCACAACGGGTGGGTGTATGCTTGGACCCGTTCGCCAATATTCCATGTGAGACCAAGACCATTGGTGAAGTTGTGGACAGTACGCATGGAGATGCACGCGTCATCACAGACCCAAGCCGTTCGGTAGAGGACGACAAAGAATAGGAGCACGACCCAAGGCAGAAGTTTTTCTGATACGTGCAATGGCGTACGGCGTCTTAATGCGTAGCTTATCCAAATGCCTGCGCCCAAAAGGAGCCAGGGCAAGAAACCGAAGCGCGCATGGGTATAACGTCGTGCGTAGTGTGCTGCCGACCGATTCGTATTGCTGAAGACAATCTGATCAACAAGAATGAATCCCCGTTTGCCCGTGGCGAGATCTTTGATTTCGATTTGTGCTTCCCGACCCAGCCATTGCGATACTTGCCACGATTCAGGCAACAAAATATTGCTGCTCTTCGGCGTCTTGCTCAGAACTGCCTCGCCGTCGACGAGCAGGCTTATGACGGTTTCATGAGGATGAAATCCGCCGCCCAGAAGAAACTGAATATAATTGTGGCTGATCACAAAGCTGTTGGACAGGGCGATGCCCGTTGATTGCACGTTGCCATCCAGCGTATTGATCAGTCGTTCCCCTGTGTAGCCTTGCAGAGGCCGCTGTCCGGGGAGCGTGCCGATAACGGGGCTGTTGCCGAAACAGTCGCCTTCAATCTTCCAGTTCTCGTAGCTGCCCGATTCAAAATCATCAAAGAGGAGATCTTCCTCCTCTCTGAGAAAGGGGGAGTCTTCGCGTACATAGAGGAAGAGCGGACTGCCATCGCTCATTTCAAATTCTTTTAAACGATAGTCTTTTTTGAAGGCGGGATCTCTGAAAATTTCTTGATCGCCGATAAATTCAATAGAGGGGCGTTCACTGCCGCTGGAAGACGAAAATTGAATGAGATCTGGCTTGAGGCTTAATACGTATGCGCCATCTCCTTTTTCATGTCCGGCATAGCCCTGACCCATGGTTCCGATGGTTTTACGCGCAATATGAGCATCGTTTAAGCCCAGCATGTCCACGGTCTTTAATCGCGAATAATAGGGAATGGTTCCTGCAGTATTCGTGGCGAGGGTGATGCCTTCGGGCGCGTGGTCGCGCAGCCATTGCCCCACAAGCGTCCCCTTGGTATGCACATAATCGCCCTGCTTAACATGGTTATAGCATTCAGGATGACTAAAGGCTTGATAGAGATTGGTCATTAAAAGAAAGGCAAGGAGGCATACCGTAACGGGACGATAAGGAATGATTCTTCGAATGCCAAGGGCGGCAAGCAGACACAAGGGCGCGGCGAGGGGCGCAAAAAAACGGAAAGCGGGAAGACCGTCACCGCCTACACGGATGATATAGACCGTATATAAAAGCAGCAGCAGCGGGAGCAGATAATAGCGCGCCAGCCGGCGCAGCCATACCCACGGCACTAAGACAGCGGCCATAGCGGCCATGATCAAAAACCGTGCCGGCTTGTACATGCGCCAAAAATATTGCCAGCCCCGGCGAGTCTGCGCTTCAGACACGCCTACCTTCGCGTAAAAAGTATTGGGAAGAAGGGCGCCATAGTAAGACCAGCGCCAAAAGAACCAAGGCAGAAAGAACAGCAAGAAGGCGAGGCACACAAAAAAGACCTGCCAGCGTTTTTTTAAGAGACTCTCTAAAGTCTGATCAGCGAGCACTAAGGCGGCTACCAAGAAACCTTCGGGCCGCGTCATTGCCGTAAGGGCAAGGATCATGCCCAAAAGCAATAATCGTTTTCGAGAAGGCCGCTCTCCGAGGGTGGAAAAGTGAAGCAACAAAGACAAGCTCAGCAAGAGCCCGAAGAGCGTCGTTTCCATACCGCTTAAAGGCCAAGGCAGAAATAGGCAGCAGGTGGCGAGTAAGAGCGCCGCTATAACAGACACGCTGCGATCCAATCCGCGGATGAGACGATGCGAATAATAGAGCAGTAACAAGGTTAATAGCCCGGCAGCGCCTCCCAGCAGCCGAGCCAGTGACACAGGATCGCCGCACAGGCGGGCTCCCAATGCGAGCAATGCCAACCACATGAAATTGGTGTATCCTTCCACCGGGGCGGCGCCGGGATTATAGACGGGGCCAAATCCGGCGGCCCAATTCGCCGCATAGCGAAAAGAGATAAAGGCATCGTCTACCATCCAATGTGAAACTACTGCGCCGCTGTAACAGATAAAGAACAAAGCCGCCGCGATAAAGGCGGTCACGGCAATTGGACTGCTTCTTTTAGGGTGTCTTTCCGTCGTTAATTGTTGAAACATTGCGTCTCGTTAGGCTCCTCCTCCTTACGAGTTTGTTGTTCAATACGTTCACGCAAATTATTACAAATCTCTTCTAAAGATACCAAGCCTTGCGCCCGTTCATGGGCTTGTTCATAATAATCCAAGGCTAGGGGATAGTTATAATTCATTTCGCAGGCGCTGCCCATATTAAAATAATCATTCCATCGGATGAGCATGGTATCTGTGGGACTGCGCAACGCGAAAGCCAACAAGACCCACAGAAGGGGAACAGCCAAACCGGGCGCGATAAAGGAGCGCGCCGACTTGGTGCGTATGCCCTTCCAAAGCCCTTCGAGGCTCAGGGCGAAAGCGTATCCTGCAAAGATGAGTAGGATGGCGAATGCGGGCATGCGTAAACGTCCCGGCACAAACACAAGAATCACGCTGGCGGCATAAAGAAGTAAATAGGCGGCAAGGATGAATCTTCCATCCTCTATTCGCGCATAGGCTTTTTTGAAAAAAGCCAGGATCAATCCGATTATGCCGAGAGGCGCAATAAAGGCCCAGCGGAAGGGGGAATGATAAAAGATGGAAAAGGGACGTCGTAAATAAAAGTTCACGTCGCAGGGCAGTTCACCGCTTTGGAAAAATAGAAGCGTTTTCAACGCCAGCTTTCGCGGCAGCAGCAAGGGATCTTTCTTCCACGCGTCGAGGAGATAGCCGCGCCAGTTAATATCAATGTCTTCCTTTTCCTCTGCCTCACGAATCTCTTTCATCGACGGCGGCGTAAAAAATACGCCGATGGCATCGGGTGCATTGCCTATATAGAGGTTGTAAGCTCCGCTGTAGGTGACCAGGAAAAAACGTTTGCCCACGAGGGCTGTTGTTAGCGTAACGGGAGCGATAACTGCCGCGGTCATGATCAGGAAAAGCAAGGCGGAGAAGATGCGTCGTTTCCAATTGCCTTGATCCAAGGCGATAATCCAAAGGAAGATAAAAGGGACTAGGAGCAGCGTGTTGGGCCGACCCACACAGCTGATGCCGAGGATAAGGCCCGCGAAGAGCCACCACTTGAATCGCTTTTGCTTCGCTGCCTCCACTAAAATACACAAGGTGGATAGGTGTACGAAAAGCATAAGCGTTTCCACGAGCAACTCCCCTTCGTAAAAGAGGGACAAGGGAGACAGGGCTGCGGCACTACCTGCAAACCAGCCTGCTTTTTTACCAAAAATGCGGCGTGCAAGATAAAAGATTAGTACGACCGTTATGGAGCCGACAAGGCGTTGTGCCCATGCGGCGGGGTCATGTTTATGGCCGAAGCGCAAATAGATGAGGCTGAGAAAGTAGGGATATAAGGGGCCGTGAAAAAAAGGGATGCGATCCCATCCCAGCCAAAATTGCTGAGCGATTTCATTTGCCCATCGGTCGTAAGTGTAGTTATCGCCGCCTTGTAATAAGAATCCGTACATGGGATCTGATTGGCTGATCAGCGTCTGGTGCAGTATACGAACCGTCAACGCAAAGAAAAACAGCGCCCAATACGGCAGCGCCTTTGAGCCGAAGCATTGAGCGATTTTAGATTCTTTTGTCTCGTGTTGCGTGTTTGATAAGGGGCACATGATCTTGATTATACCCAAATCGAATACAAAAATTTAACGACCGTAAATGACGGATAGACCGGCCATTCTTCGGAGCCGCTCATAGAGAGCATAACTTATTTCTTTCGGCGGCGAACAAAAAGACGTTCCGATTTGTTCTTATAAAGTACAGGTGTAGATACCATCCTTGGTTGAGGGGTCTTTTTATCTTCATTTTAACTATTGACCCTTGATCCCGGAGACCGGCAACGCACAGTGATTTGAATGTCACAGAGGCTGGTCGTATACTTTACAGACGATGTACACTGTTGAAGTGTTCTTTCCTCGCAATTCTAAATAATCAGATCTTATAGGAGATTCATTGATGGGCAGCACGATTATGAAAGATGGTTTTGAACGCGCTCCGCACCGTTCTTTGTTATATGCAACCGGACAGGTAAAGGCTAAAGAAGATTTTAAGAAACCCTTTATCGCTATTTGTAACAGTTTCACTGAAATTGTTCCCGGTCATGTTCACTTGGCAGAATTTGGCAGAATCGCCAAGGCGGCGATTGAAGAGGCGGGCGGCATCGCTTTTGAATTCAATACCATCGGTATTTGCGACGGCATCGCCATGGGCCACAGCGGCATGAAATATAGCTTGCCGTCGCGAGAGCTAATCGCGGACAGTGTTGAATCCATGATCAAAGCCCATCAGTTTGACGCCATGTTGTGCATCCCCAATTGTGACAAAATCACGCCCGGCATGCTCATGGGCGCCATGCGCTGCAATATCCCCACGGTCTTCGTTTCAGGCGGACCCATGCGTGCGGGGAAACTCGACGATGGAAACGCCGCCGACCTGATCACCGTCTTTGAAGGGGTGGGCAAGCACAAACACGGTCAAATGACTGATGCCGAACTGGAAGAATTGGAATGCAAAGCCTGTCCAGGATGCGGGTCTTGTTCCGGTATGTTCACTGCAAACTCCATGAATTGCCTCTGTGAGGCGTTGGGAATCGCCTTGCCCGGTAACGGCACCATTCTTGCCGACAGTGACGAACGCCGTGATCTCGTACGCCGTGCTGCCAAACAGCTGCTGGAGGTTCTCAAGGCTGATTTGCGGCCCAGAGACGTGGTCACTCCTGAATCCATCGATAACGCTTTTGCCTTGGACATGGCCATGGGCGGTTCCACGAATACCGTTTTGCATACCCTCGCCATTGCCCAGGAAGCGGGCGTATCCTATCCTTTGGCGCGGCTCAACGAAGTCAGCGCGCGGGTTCCCAACGTCTGTAAGGTGTCCCCTTCCTATAAATGGCATATTGAGGATGTCGGACGTGCGGGAGGCATCATGGCGATTTTGGGTGAGCTGATGCAGCGTGACGGCATCATCCATCCTAATTGTAAAACCGTAACCCTAAAGACCATTGCGGAAAATGTAGGCGACATCCGTTCCACCGATTTAGAAGTGATTAAGACCATTAATGAGCCTTACAGCCCCACAGGCGGCCTTGCTGTACTTTACGGTAATCTTGCGCCGGAAGGCGCTGTGGTCAAGGAAGCCGGCGTGGATCCTGCTATTTTAAAACACACCGGTCCCGCAGTAATCTTCGAGAACGAAGAAGACGCCATGCATGCCGTTTTGGAAGGCGGCGTTAAGGCGGGCGATGTGATTATCATTCGCTTTGAAGGTCCCCAAGGCGGACCGGGGATGCGCGAAATGCTCGCGCCAACCTCGGCGGTTATGGGCGCCGGACTCGGTACGAGCGTGAGCTTGATCACGGACGGGCGTTTTTCCGGCGGAACACGGGGCGCATGCATCGGTCATGTCAGTCCGGAAGCGAGCGCCGGCGGACCTATCGGCCTTTTGAAAAATGGAGATACCATTGAGATCGATATTCCGGCGCGTACGCTGAATGTGAAACTGAGCGATGACGAATTGGCGGCTCGCGAAAAGGATCGCCCTGCCGCGCCGGATCGCCAATTGAGTGGATGGCTCAAGCGATACCAACAGTTTGTAACGAGCGCGAATACAGGCGCTGTATTAAAATAACCTATCAACAATTCCATCTGTGTCCTTAGGTGAACGTCGAGAGATCGGATGTTTCGCAGGCGCCGGTTTTGTTGTCATAGACACGCGTTCTCCTGTGCACGTCGAGCGCTGCACAGGGGATGCGGTCTTTTATCAAGATGAGTACAATCATCAACACAGAAGCTAATGTGTGTGGCGAGGAGCCCAAAGAAGCATCAATCGGAATGGACGCGGCCGAACCGCGATAATCTAGTGCCAGCAAAAAAACAACACCATATACAATTGAAAGAGCGGCGATTGGCAGGAACACCGATCAGCGACGGCATTGTCTGCCGTCCGGTTCGAGTAATTGTCCGAGATAATGAGAGCTATACGCCGCGGTACACGGTGAAAAAAAGCGAGATGCCTCAGGAATTGGCACGCTTGCGCAAACATCTGGATTTAGCCGCTGAAGCCTTGGATGAAGTCATTGATCTCGCGCAAAAGCGGGTGGGACCTGTTCACGCGACCATTTTCCAAGCGCAAAAGATGATCATCCTTGATGAGATGCTTTACGACGAAACCTCCAAAATCATACACACGAAAGCGATCAATGCGGAAGCGGCATGTGTGGAGGTGCTCGATTCTTTCGAAGCGCGATTCCTCGCCATGGAAGATACCTATCTCAAGGATCGGGCTTCAGATATTGGCGAGGTGCGCCGCCGTATTTTGACGATGTTCTTTAAAAGCCGTGGGGAAAAGACCGAAGCGGCCATGCAAGAAAAAGATGGGGATCAAGAGCCCACCATTGTTGTGATTGAAGAGCTCCTTCCCGGCGAGACCCTATCTTTAAATCTTTCGAGTACGGCGGGATTCGTTACGGAACATGGCGGTCCCAATTCACATGTTGCCATTCTCGCGCGCAGCTTGGGTATTCCTGCCGTCTGTGGCGTGCAAAATCTTTTGCACCATATCAAGTCCGGCGATACGGTTCTGATGAATGGTGCCACAGGGGAGATCATTATCAATCCTCAGGCTTCCACCTTGAAACTCTATCCGACCCTGAAAAAGAAGGCCGATGTGCGGTTCAAGACCGTCGCGCCTGTTGACGGATTTAAAGTGTTGGCCAATATCAATTCTGTCGATGAAGCACGATTCGCCGATGAAATGGGAGCGGAGGGTATCGGCTTGTATCGCACCGAATTTGAGTTCATCGTACACGACCGCATCCTTACGGAGGACGAACAGTATGAGCGTTACGCGGCCGTGATCAAAGCAATGAACGGACGGCCTATCTCCTTGCGTCTTGCCGATCTCGGAGGCGATAAGGCGGCGCGCTTCTTAAGTTTGCCCCGTGAGGAAAATCCTGCCTTGGGCTATCGCGGCGCCCGTGTTTTGTTGGGACACCCCGAACTCTTGGCTGTGCAAGCGCGCGCCATTGCACGCGCCTCTGTCCATGGACCGGTTCAGGTGATGTATCCCATGATAATTAGTGAGCAGCAGTTTTTGCGGCTCCGTGCCTTTTTCCTGCAGAGCATCGCCCATCTCGAATGCGGTGAAATTCGGAATGGTGTCATGTGTGAAGTGCCTGCCGCTTGCATATGCGCTGACAGCATTTTAAAAGTTGCTGATTTTGGCAGTATCGGTTCCAATGATCTTATCCAATATCTCTTGGCAGTGGATCGAGACAATAGTCTGGTTGCCGATGATTATGACGCCAAACACCCCGCCTTTTGGCACACCATTTCCCATGTAGTTGCCGCCGCTCAAGCGACGGGAAAAGAGCTTTCCATTTGCGGTGAAGTTGCGGGACAGCCCCGCCACTTAGCCAAGCTTATTGATTGCGGTATACGCAGCGTCAGCGTCAGTCCCCGACGAATCGGCTTAGCCCGTATTATCGCCAAACGCAGCCTGCCCGCCTTAGCGTCGGAACTATAAGTCGCAGCAGAGGTCCCTCCCTTTTGAATCAGCTCACGCCCCCATCTGAGACGGTGATATCATTGCGTCGCGTAGCGATTCCCTTGACATAATGAGATGAAAGTTGTTTTTTTTCGAGCGCTGTAACAAAATTATTTGTCTTTTCGTTTTAACCTATAGATTTGAACAAGATCGATATAAATCATCCTTAGAAGCCGCTTTTGAGTACCGGCACAAAAAAAATACTGGACTTTTTAGACAAATAAAGGTATGATAGAGGGTGCTGGATAAATGACGGTTGCCTGCAGGACTCTTTGGGTATGGTTGACTGCATCCTATGCAAGGAGGAAAATATGGCAATGAACTTAGAGAGACGCAAAGAACTTCGTCATGGTATTCCCATGCGTGTGGAAGTGCGTTTGGACAGCGGCGTTTTGTTGGAAGGCAACACGGAAAACATCAGTTCGACCGGTTTGTTTTTTGAAACCGAGCGATTCCTTCCGTTAGGTCTCCGTGTGCGCGTTTACCTCATTCCCCTTTGTTTGGGTCATCAAGCGGTTATGTGTAGAGGAGAGGTTTCCCGCTTTGATGACTTGGGTTTCGCCATTGCTTTCGACGCTTCACAAACGAAACGGATCGAAACGCTGTTGAAACAAATTGAGTACTCTGTTACGAATGGAACTGTGGCGTAATAGGCTTTGCCCGACATTAATGTACCGGTTTATAGCCGTACAGGTGATGGAAAGACAGGAGTAAAACGCCTGAAATGAAGGAGTGGTACTGACGTGATTAAGGCGGTGTACTGATGGCTGCTTCCATTGCGCTGCAGGTGACCAAGTGGCTTCTCGATCTTGCGTCAAAATTGATCAAGGCAAATGTACGCCTTCATAATATTGACGTTATCGATCCGGACATGGCGGTCATATTCGTCGCCAACCATTTTACACGCCTTGAGACCTTATTACTTCCTTACGTTCTTCATCAGCATATGGGGGTCACCCCTTGGTCTCTGGCTTCAGGGGAACTTTTTCAAGGGCGCATTGGTCAGTATTTGAAAGCGACCGGCTCCCTATCCACCGAAGACCCCGACCGCGATAAGATCATTATTCGGTCGCTCTTGCGCGGTGATCATCCGTGGATCATTTTCCCCGAAGGGGCTATGATCAAAAATAAAGAGGTCATCTCTAAAAATGGCGGTTTGGAAATATTTGATGGTCACCGGTTCCGCCCGCCCCGTACCGGCGCCGCTGCGCTGGCCCTGCGCAGTGCTTTCTATCGTGCGAAATTTCAGTGCCTTGAAGAACGCGGTCAAAAAGAGGATATTGAACGAGCTCTGGCACTCTTCGATCTCAAATCCGTAGACGAAGTGAGCGCTGTTCGAACGGTCATTGTGCCGGTGAACATTACCTATTATCCAATCCGTGCCCGAGACAATATCTTTTTGCGCGCTGCAAGACATCTGAATGCTGATTTAAGCGATCGGAGCCTTGCCGAATTATCGGTTGAAGGCACCGTGCTCGCCGAGGACACCGATATTGATATTACCTTTGGAGAGCCTTTGGATGTGAGCGCCCTTTTGGAAGCCCCTGAATATGCCTCCATGATGGCGTGTGGACTTAATGATCTTGAGGCTTTGGAATCCAATCCACGGGAAAAATTTCAGCTTGCTGCACGCATGATAACCGATCAGTTCATGCGCACGATCTACGGCGGCGTGACCATTAACCTTGATCATCTTTTTGCCGGCATTGTCCATCATCAATTAGAAGGGCGCGTGATCACGGAGCGCAGCTATCGTGAGCGTATTTTCCTAAGCTTCCTTCAAGTGCACCGGCGCGCCCTCCATTTGCATCCTGATTTGGAGCATCAATGTGAAACGCTGCTTTATGATGAGCCGCATCCCGCCTTTCAAAGCTTTTTAGACATGGCGGTAAGTCAGGGTTATTTGGAGTCTTTGGAATGGGGGTATCGAAAGACAAAGAATCGATTCCGGCCGCCGCCGGGATTTCATGTTATGCCTGAAGAGGCGACGCCCGAAGTCATTGTCAACGAATATGAGGCGGCACAAATCCAAGCGAACCTGTTGCGCTATGTTGCGTGGGCGCCTAATTTTGTGGTCAAAGCTTTTTTACGACGCTATTTGTGGAAGCAGGAGCTCCAAAAATTCGAGCAAGATTACGCACGCTTTTATATTCCTCAAGAATGTAAACCGCCGTGGGTGGGCCGCCCCTTTTTGTTATGTCCCTGGCGGATCAAAGGAGGCGTGGTTCTTACCCATGGCTATATGGCAGCACCTTTGGAGGTACGTGCCCTCGCGGATCATCTCTACCGCTGCGGCTTTGCCGTTTTCGGCGTGCGCCTAAGCGGTCACGGTACAGCGCCCGAAGACCTCGCCGGCAAGCAATGGGACGATTGGTACAATTCCGTGAATCGGGGTTATGCAATTCTGAGAACCATTACGTCCAATGTGTCGGTGGCAGGTTTCTCAACGGGCGGATGCCTCGCCCTCATTGCTGCGGCCCGAAAACAAAATGCTTTGGGCGCCGTGGTAGCCATCTGCGCACCCCTTTACGTGCGGAACTATTCCATCCGTCTGGTTCCTTCGATTCTATCTATCAACTCCATCTTAAAGCGTTTGGGGCAAAGTCATTATGCTTGGGACTTTGTGGATAATGATCCTGAGAATAAGCACATCAATTACACCCGAAATCCGCTTACCGGTGTGCAGCAATTGACGGCGGTCATGAATGTAACAGCAGAATCATTGCTGCAGATTGAAATCCCGTCTTTGGTCATTCAGGCATCTAAAGATCCGACCGTGAATCCTTCAAGCGGTCCAGATATTTTCGCGGGCATAGGTACCGCGGAAAAACAATTGACTCTTTTCGAACGTATTCGACATGGAATTATCAACGGTGACGGGAGCATGGAAGTCTTCGAACAGGTTGAAAATTTCCTTATGAAAAATGCACGGCAGGCACATTCTCGCCGCTATTGGCTCATGGGCCGGCGTCTTGGTACCATCATTTCCCAATATCTAAAGCTCGGTGTGCGCTTGCTTTTGGGAAGTGCTCCGCCAAAAACAGAGCCTGAAAATGACTCTGCAGTAAAAAACAGTTGACACTTTGGTGTATTTTGTGTTATTTTCTCTACTAGTAATAGTATGTACTTGTAATGTGTACAGGAGTCCTATTTCCTGATTTAGATAAGGTGAATATAATTATACTCATAGGAAGAGCAATACCGGCTTTCGCTGCGGCGGCCTGATTGGGAAGTGGATTGAAACCTTACCAGCGCGCGAGTCGCGTCATGAGGAACATTTGTCATGCGTAAACATGGCCTTTTTCACGTAATTCTGGTGTTTTTGTTGATTTTGAGCGTTCAAGCCTCCAACGCACATGCTTGGGGACCGCGAGCGATGCGCAGTATCGCCGCCATGTCATTACAAGTTATCAAGGACAGTTTCCCGTCCACCTTCCGTCCGGGCGGAATTGTGGGACCCAACTTTGAACGGGATCTGATGGCAGGAGTCAGCGCAGGCTGGCAGCATCTTGCATCGGAAGTTCCGCTATCTAATGAAGCGGAGGTGATGGATGCCATTGCCACGCAAATCCAATTACTTCGGGAAGTGCAGCACTATGTGCCCACCGCCTATTTTGCCTATCGCATGGGGATGCTTGCTTCCCTGACGGCAAACCTGATGCTGCCTTATGGCTTTGTCTGGACAGATGCGGATAAAGAATTACGGCGTCAGATTATCGCGGACATTGAAGCGAATGTAGACCGTTACGGATTTGAATCCATTCAAGAGAAGCGGATTTTCATACGGGAGATGAAGCCCTATTTCGCGCAGAAAAGAAGTTATATGACGGAAGACATGCGCTTGATCGCCCACGACTATAACCGTACGCATTTGAACTACAACGGCTTTTTGAAACAAGGCGGACGTGCTTATTATTTGCGTGCTGTTGTTGCTGTTGCTGACGTCTGGTACACGGTGTTGCAGATGGACACCAGTGTCAAAGACTTTGTGTTGCCCCAACCGTCTGAGCGTGCTTTGACCATGTACTTTATCAATGAAATGGACTATCTGCTCAACGAAAAAAATAATATGCCTCAAGTTGAAAAAGTTTACCTCAATTTTGAAAAAGTGAATCCCCATCTCACCAGTGCCTACGAACGGCTTGGCGATATCTTTTATGCCAATGATGACGAAACCATTAAGCTGAGAGGTGTGGCAGAATGGAAAAAAGCATATGACTTTGGCGATGTAGATCGGCGTCGTATTGGCGGAAAACTTTCCCGCCATTATATGGAGGAAGGAAAGTTTTATCTCAACCGCTTTGAACTGCCCACTGCTGAAGAAACCGATTTAAACAGCGCCTTGGAAGCCTTTACCAACGCTTTGAATTACGACCGCGCCAACGAAGATGCCGCTTCTTATATTCAAAGCACAAACGTGGCGATTCGAGACCGCAATGCACGCTTGGAAGTGGCGTTGAGTATTATCGCCACAGGTGAACGTGTTCATGAAGAAGCGAACCGATTCCGTGAAGCCAGCGATTTCGCCAACGCCATCAGCACCTATCGTCAAGCAATTGGTTTCTTTGAAGCCATCGATGATGAATTTAAGGCGCAATATGAGAAGGCGAACGAGAACAAACGGCGGCTTACACGTGAGATATCCGACGTGATCAACGAAGTGCTGGATGCCGCCAGCCAAGCCATTGATGAAGGTGATCGCGCCCGCGATTCCAAACAATTCGACGTTGCCATTGGAAGCTATCAGCACGTGCCTAGCATCGTTGCCGTCATTCCTGTGAGCGAATCTCCGAATGTGGCAAAAGATGTAGACGCAGTTATCGCCCTGTCCGAGAAGAAGGTCGAAGAGGCTCAGGTCGAAAAACTTCGTTATGAACAGGCGCTCCAAGCTGCAGCTGAAGCCCAAGGGCAAGGCGGCGCTCCCGGTCAATAAACGTCCATAGGCGATTAACCCCAGTATGGTAAGCCCATGCCTGCGCATAGGCTGTCCGTGACGAATTGTCGTTTGGAGATGCCCATGATTCCATTTCTTCTTAGCGTGTTGGCAGTGGTAACTCCGACGAATTATACCCTTCATTATGAGTGGGATTTCGCCAAGCCGGACGCCTGTGAAGGGTGGCACGCCAATGGACATTTCACTGACGTATCCTGTGACGAAGGCAGTTTGAAAGCCCGAGCCGTAGATTGGGATCCCTTCTTTACCTGTACAAAGCTCGCGATCCCGGCGAAAGCCGCTCAGTGTGTGCTCGTACAAATACGCGCCGATAAAGGGGGGGCAGGGCAATTGTATTGGACCGCAGACACCTCGGGAGTACATGGCGGTTTTGATGCTAAAAAAGTAACGGATTTCACAATACGAGGCGGGGAGCAAGAAGAAGTATATATCTTTCCCTTCTGGCACAAAGAAGAGCAGATCCGCCAATTACGATTGGATCTCTACGAGGGTGCCGCCTTTGAAATCACATCCATTGCTATCTTAGACGCCGAGGAATCGCAGCCCACCCAAGATACGCTCACATGGGAATTCAATAGTACTTCAACGGCGCCCTGCTGGCATGCTTTCAACGATGGGCACACATGGATGGCGCCGCCGCTGCATGTGCCTGTTCAAGATGCCGCGTGGCTTATTCTTGAAGCGGAAAGCACAGCCCATACGACCCTTAACCTGTGTTGGTCCACAACCGCCATGACGGGATGCCGCAAAGAAACGCTGTATATTTCCGATGATAACCGCTCCTCGCTGTATCTTTTAGAGTTACAAGGAAATCCGCAGTGGAGCGGTCATTTAGTGGGGCTTTGTCTTGAAGTGCCGGAGCCGGAAAATATTCATTTACAAGGGATCCGTCTTAGCGCTGAACCGGAAGGGCCTCCGGATTTACGCGTTAGGTATTTTGGATTTGAGAACGCTTTAAATCGTGCTGCGCGCGCGGAAACGCTCATGGCGCGTTTTGTCAATCACGGTGCCGGCTGCGTAATGCCGAGTGCGCTGCAGTTAATACTTCCTGAGCAACTCCGCCTCATAGATGGGCCGAAATACGAGGAAATAAAAGGATTGTCCCATGGAGAATCCTTGGATTTTCGTTGGACGCTGGAAAGCGCTGAGACCGGCTCATTTCCTGTTGCTTTAAAGGAGGGCGGTTCCCCGGCAGCAGAAACGGTACTCAGCTTTGAAACGCCTTTTTTCGGTTCCGCTCCCTATGTTCCTGAGCCGCAGCCCATAAAAACGAGTCGGCGCATTTTAGCGTATTATTTTCCGGGTTGGGATAATGTCGCGAAATGGGACTGTATACGAGACACGGCGCCGCAGCGCAAACCTCTATTAGGCTATTATGATGAAGGAAAGCCTGCCTGTGTAGATTGGCAAATCAAATGGGCGGTAGAGAATGGCATTTCCTGTTTCCTTGTGGATTGGTATTGGTGTGAAGGGAAACAATATCTCCTGCACTGGTTCGATGCCTATCGTAAGGCACGCTACCGAGATCAATTGCAAGTGGCGATCATGTGGGCGAATCATAATCCGCCACACACGCATTCCCGGGAAGACTGGCGTGCCGTTGTACGCGAATGGATCGACAACTATTTCTCACTGCCCGGGTACTATCAGACAGACGGCAAGCCTGCTGTCTACATCTGGGATGCAGTCGCGATTCGCAGCGATCTGGGCGGAAGCGAGGCTGCAGCCGACGCTTTAACGGAAGCACAGGTGATGGCGCAAGAGGCGGGGTATAAGGGGATCTCTTTCGTCTCCTTACAACATTCCATGAATAAAGAAGAGATCGCCGCTCTTAGCCGAGAAGGCTATTACGGGCAAACCAGCTATCATGAGTGGGGTGATGCGGACAAAGTCGCGCTTACACCGGCACAGGGCCGATTTGAGGATGTTGTAGCCACGGCTCCCGGGGCATTGGAAAAAAGACGCGCCATATCCGGGAACTTGTCTTATATTCCTGTGGTTGATACGGGCTGGGATTCGCGGCCTTGGCATGGCTCCAGCGCGCGGGTCTTACAGGGGCGCAGTGTGGAAGGCTTTAAAGCGCTGCTCCAAGAAGCAAAGGCCTATTGTGACACCTACGATCAAGACGAGATTATTCTCGGTCCGTTAAATGAATGGGGCGAAGGCAGCTATATTGAAGCCAATCTCGAATTTGGATTTGGTATGCTGGAAGCTGTTCGTGAAGTATTTTCTCTTGAACAATCAGAAAGTTTCCCACAAAATCTCGGTCCGAGAGATTTGGGTTTAGGCCCCTATGATTTTCCGCTGCGGTCGATGACCTATGTTTGGGATTTTAACACGGGCCAAGACGATTGGGCAGTACTCATGGGGATTCACGCGCTCCGTACAGATTCGGGGATGCTTTGCTTTGAGTCCTCCACAAATGATCCTGCCCTGACGATTTCTTTAAACAAGTTGCAGGCGCAACGCTTCAACAAGTTACATATCCGAATGAACGTTGAGGGATCCGTGCCGGAAAATGCGACGGCACAGGTCTTTTGGACTTTCGGTGACGGCGGCTTTTCCGAAGCACAAAGTATATCCTTCGCCTTATTCCGTGATGAGGAGTTTCACGACTATGTCTTAGACCTAGCCCGTCATCCGCGATGGCACGGCAAGCTGGGTACCTTTCGTTTTGATCCTTGCAACTTTAAGGATGCACGAATAAGGATTGACGAAATCGCTTTCCGGCAAGAAGCATTGGCTGACTGAGTAGCTTCACTCAGGCGAGGGGTGTGGGGGAACCCGATCCATGGCGGCCTCTATGAATCCTTCAGTCTTCTGCCGATTCCAAAATTGCTCGGTCGAAGCGGCCCTGTTCCAGAAAAGAGACGCAGAGGCTTGCCACGATTTTGCTGTTCATAATGAAATTATGGGATTGTTCTACGGCGATCCAATCCGTCATGCCCTCAAGTTTTGTTTGTTCACAGCGGATCACCCCGTCATTAGGTTCATCTAATCTCAAGTCTTGCCCTTGCGTACCGGCAATAATTCCAAAGGCCACGTCGGGTATAGGTAATTGACTATAAAATTCTTCGGAGGCGAGTTGTTGGCCGCTTTCTCCCGTAAACCACTGGTAGATTTTATTTTCCCGTAAGGCGCGGACAAGATCAGCGGGCTGGTTGGGCGGCGCGAGCATGACAATGCGTTTCAATCCTTCGGGTAGTCCTTCGCGAAAGGCGGCGCGAATAATAATATTGCCGAGGGAGTGGGCGATTAAATGGTAGGGCGCGCCGTGGAGTTCTGTTTCCAAGAAACTGCACAACTGAGAAGCAAGTTCGTCAATAGAGTCATTGCGCGCTATATAGGGAAAGGTCACTGTATTAAAGCCTTCTTTGCGCAGGCGCGTATCGAGCACCCATAGAGAAGCGCGGCCGCGACCCATACCCTGAAGCAATACTACAGTCTCTTTTAAAGGTTCCTGCGCCTGTTCTGTGACGGTCTCTCTCCCTTCCGTAACGGTAAGCTGCTCTTCGGCAACCAGAAGAAAGGGGCTGAAGAGCGCAATGAGAAAGGACAGCAGGTAGGCTGAGCTATTTCTACGTTTTGATTTCATAGAGAATATTGTTGCCGATAAAGAATTTGTTACCACATAGCGCGTGTATCTACAGAAACAACGTCCGGTATCGTCTTAATTCGATGCATCTTTGAGATTGCATTAAAGTTACAGCGTGAAATCCAAATAGGCGGATTTCTTTTTATCGCTCAATTCGAAGGTTTTGGTTTGTTTGTCCATAAGCCCCCGAGCCGTCTCGAAATCGGAGGCGTTCTGGCGTTGTGATGCGGCATAAATAGTCAAAGAACCGGAACCATAGTTGATGTCTGTCAACTGGAAACTGCCGGGACCGCTCAGATTGTAATAAATGCTGTCAGTACCTTCTTCATGATTGAGGCTGACTTCCGCATATACCACGCGATTCGAAGTGTTTGACAGATTAATGTTTCCATTTAAAACAGCGCTGCCGCTGTTAAAATTAAAATCAAGCCATGTTACTGCGCTTGCATTAATCGTGACATGTTTTTTCATGGACCAAGAGAACCATTGGGCCGGACCGGAAGGCGTTACCGTTCCGCAGATAAAGACAGGCTCCGGCGTCAAGGTAATTTCGTATTGACCGGGAGCGTTATAATTCAGATTCTTACTCAGATCCAGCATACTTCCGGTAGCCTGCCTTCGGAAATCATTGAATTTTGTAGGTCGGCCAAATAAGGTAATGTCTCCGGTCAACGCGCCTTTTCGCGGGAATTCTACGACGATTTCTTGTATTTTTCCCGGCTCTAAATCGACAATGGCGCGGGCTGTTTCTTCTTGATGGGCAATATAAAACGATTGAATGCCCACAGGCAGCGTGTACAATTCCAGTCGCCCCATAGAGTTGGTACGGCCATAATCCACCTTGTCCATGGCAACACCCCGTTGAGTTCCATAACGGGGGATAAAATAGGCTCCTTCCAAGGACAGTTCATTAGAGCCGTAAACCACCGCTTTCAAACCGGTCGCACGGTACAGAGGGAAGTCGTAAATTTGTTGACCGTCCCATTTTTCATCAATGGAAAATTCTACCGGTAAGGGGGCATAGCCTCGGGCGCGAACATAGACCGTATAATCGCCCAGTGCCACAAAGCGTTCATGGATCATTCCTTCCGATTGTTTTTGCGGTATGAATAACTTTTCGATCACATAAGGCTGCAGCATTTCAGGGAAGTCTTTACATGCGGCCACTTCAAATTCAGTCAGTGCGCGACCCGTTTGACGATCAAAGGCGCGCCCATGGAAATGGAAACGAGCAGGGATATTATCATCCAGACGGATATCGATCGGCGCATTCTCTTTTTCCGTATTGAGCCGCACATCCTTTTTAACAACACGGTCACCGACACGCAAGGTAACAGCATGCTCACCCCGCGCAATACCTCGGATTTCGAAAGCGCCGTAAAAGTCGGTCTCCGCTTTTTGCCCGGAGGTTTCAACCGTGATACCTGCGATTCCGTCGGTAGAAAAACGTTCATCAACGACACGGCCCTTTATCGCATAATTGGAAGGGGGCGGAGCCGGTGTTTTGCGTCCCTCATCTGCCGGCGCTGCTTCAGCTCCTTCAGATTCCTGTTGTACGACGGCTTGCTGTACGTCACCTGTCGTGCCCGGCATTCGCTGAACAACCTGATAAATAAATAGGCCTGAGATTCCCACTACAAACAGGGCGACAACCGTCAAAAAGAGGGGCAGCAGTTTAACTTTGGCTTTGCCGAGCTTGGTCTTGTCAGCCATCTGAGCGGCTACTTCAGGGCCGCCAATTCGACCGGCTATGCTCAATAGACGCTCTTTGTTGTTGACTTCGTGTTTCAGCGCCTTGACCACTTCTTTTAACAGCGCCTTTTCCACATTCTCACGGGTCCGAGCAAGATCTTCCGCAGCCTCTTTCTTGTCTATTTTTAAAACTTGGGCAATTTGAGCCGCGTTGAGCCCGCAAAAGGCGTTAAGTAAAATACCTTGTTTCTCTTGGGAAGTGAAAGAGCCCAATTCTTCGTTTAAGGGTTCGATGAGTTCCGTTTGAACCCATGACAAGTCCACTGCGTTTTCTGAGCTTTCACGAAAACGGGGTTTGTTCCAATTGGGAATACGTTTGAAGGTAAATTGTTCCGCATATTTTTCTGCAATGGAACACAAAAGGAACCCCAGCTTGCCCGGTTCTGTCAAGGCGACGAGCCGACCGTACCCTTCTTCAAAGGTTTCCACCACTACCTTGTCAGTCATATCCAGATTTCCGGTGCACGCCAGTGCAACCGCGTAAACCAAAGGTTGATATCGCTCAATGATGACTCGGTATGCTTCCGGTTCTCCCTGAAAAATCCGACGAATTGCCGCTGCTTCTGATTTTGATTGTGAAACGAAACCCAATTGTTGATCCCTTAATTGTCGCAGCACAACAATTTAAGATGCCCAAGTGCCGCGCTTGTATTACATTATGACCCTGATTAGCTCCTTCAGCACAAACAGCTACGGGTAAAGTGTACCTATTTTATCCTTTCAAATACAAAGTCACTTGGCAGCCTCTTGAAATGTGCCGCAAAATTCATGAAGATACTGTAGAAATTCGTCGATCTTTCGTTGATCCATGGCTACGGTATGCACCTTATTCGCTTCAGCATACCAGAGCAGCCCTTCCTTCGGAGTCTGCCCCTGTAAGGCATTCAATGCGGCGCCATACAAATACAGTTGGTTTTCATAAGAGCTTTCAAGGGCGCCGCCTGCCTTACCTGTTTTATAATCCACAATAATGTTACCGTCGATCACCGCATCCACTACGCCTCGGATCATGATCGGACCTATATCAAAAAGAAAAGGCACTTCCCGTTCAATGCGTCGAGCACGGGTATATAGTGACCATAACGGTGAGTTACGAAAGGAATGTATAATGTGTTCCAAACTTTGGTACAGGTTATCAAATTGAGATAGGCCCAGCCCTGCTTCCATGATTAATTGACGAAGATCAGGGACTTGATCCTTTTTAAAATCCCACCTTTCAAAAAGTGTATGCACCAGCGTGCCTCGTGCCATGGCGAATTCACGATTGCGGGGAGACTGTGCCGAGAGGTCTTCGCCTTCTTCTGAAAGCGTATCCCTTTCACATTCAAATAGGCTGCTTTCCGCATGGGTCAGGAACGCCAACAAATGCGACACAGAAAAGACGCGCTTTTCTGTTTTTGTAATACCTAGGGGCTGTAATTGCCGATCAAGCCTTTTCGGGTCAAGCTGCAGTTCCATGGCCTTGTCTTTAATTGGTTTGCTCTGATCAGGCTGGTCGTTTTTTATCAAGACGCTCCAACCGTCCCCTTGAGCAACGTCGTTGTGCTCCCATTGGTGTAAGTTGAGTACTTTGTTGAACATGCCGGCCCAGCTGTTTAATCGCGCATCAGATCTGCCACACAAGACCAAATAATCACGGGCACGGGTCATCGCCACATAGAGAATACGGGCGTTCTCCATCATATTCTCATGGTCATCAAAGCGACTCATCAACGCGCCAAAAGCGCCGTTTTTCGTTTCGCCCTCTTCATCCGGCGCTTTGATACTCAATCCGAATTCTTTGCGATATTGGAAGAAATTCCTGCCGGACTTCCTGTTTTCTGCATGTGTCTCCGGTAAAAAAACAATGGGATATTCAAGCCCTTTGGCTTTATGGACGGTGATCAAAGTGACGGCGCCCATTCCTTTCGTTTGAAGGGAAGACTCCCCTTCTTTCAGTTCCATGAGCGTGACTTCTTCCAAGTAGCGCTTAAATTCATGGAGCATAGCCGATCGTGACCTGCCCAAATTATCGGCAAGTTGAATGACTTTACGAAGATTGGCGGCACGCTGCAATCCCAGATGTGAATTCAGCAAGATAGCTTCATAGTTGCTCTTTGCTAAGACAGATCGAATAAAAGAGCCCGGCTCTTCTTCGCGTTTTTCATAAAGCTCTTTAAAAAGACGTCGACCCCGCGTCAAAGCAGGCACATCATCACAATTGTCAGGAATACGGTCGGTATGGAAGGTGGATGCCACGCCTCCCGCCAAAGCCATGCGCATCAAAGTCTCATCGGATACGCCCACCATGGGACTGCGCAATACGGTTAACAACGCTTCCTCGTCCCAAGGATCTACAATCAATTGGAGAAGGGCAAGAATATCTTGAATTTCTCGGCGTTGAAAAAATCCGACCCCTGCGACGCGATTGAAGGGGATGTTCCACGCGCGAAAGGCAGTTTCATAGGCAACCATGTAAGTGCTGCGTCTAAAAAGCAACACAATATCATCAAAGATGGGGCGTCGATAGGCATTCAACGCCGTATCAAAAATTTCTGTACTTGAATTGTCGGCACAGAATTCAAGGATTCGCGCCGCAATGAACTGCGCTTCCAGTTCATGTTTTTTATCTTCACTAAGCTTTTCATCTTCCAAGGTTTTAGGAAAAAAGTATTCAACGCGGGGACCCGTAAGCGCTTTGCGGGGAGCTTGCGTAGGCCTGTACACTTCTACAGCGGCCAGCATTTTTGAAGCGCCAAAGAAGGTATTGACAAAATTCATCACATTAGGAAGAGAACGGAAGTTTTCCTTGAGTCGTATGGGATCCGGATCTTCGTTGATGAAGGTATTGAATAAATCCACTTCTGCTCCACGGAAATAATAGATCGATTGTTTAGCATCTCCCACCACAAATAAACGCGGACCCTTATCTACTGCGCTCAATAGTTTTGCGATTTCCAATTGAACCAGATCGGTGTCTTGGAATTCGTCTATAAAAAGAAATTCTATTTCGGAAGCGACCTGTTCTTTTAATTCTTTATCTTCTCGTAATAAGGCGAGTGTCTCGTTGATGATATCGTCGAAATCAAGGCTGTTATAGGCCTTTCGTGCATTGCGATACGCATCCATTACCCGGCAGCCCACTTGAAAAAAATCACAGGTGGCACGTGCCGCTGCCCGTTCTAAAGTCTCATTCCAAGTGGGCAGCAAACAATCTTCTTTCAAAAAACTATTTGCCTCTTTAATCGCTTCACCAACCCGTTTAAAATCTTCTTCCGCCCACGCCTTTTTAGAGATACTCATTCGCGGAAATTCGGACTTATAATGGTCGATACGATCGCCCAAATCGGTAGCGCCGTCGGCAATAGCCCTCAGCACGCGTATACAAGCAATACGCTGCATTTCCCGCCTATCATCATTTGAGGAGCACAATCCATCCAAATCCTGTAAATTTTTCAGGAGAAAGGGCAATTTTCGGTTGAACTGGCAATTTTGAAGAAAAGATTCTTTAGCACGGCCCCACTGATCATCCCAAAATGCATACAACCTATCGGGATTGTCGTAACGGCTCCTATTCTCTGTATCCAGCCATTCATTTCTTTTGTTAAACATTTCTTTGAAGGCGGATTTTAATTGTTGCAGTCCCCACTCAATAGAAAGGCGTATTGTTGCAGGATCCTTCTTTTTCAACAACTCCTCAATCGTATCGGACAGCGTATCTTCCATTAATTGGTTCGCGTCGGCATCATCAAGGACACCCCATTCAGGATCCATGCCGATGCGCAAGGCATGGGCGCGAAGAATGGAAGCACAAAAGGAATGGATGGTACTAATCCTTGCGCCGTCAACTTCCCGTTCTAATTCGCGCCAGTCGACATCCTCGAAAAGCTCCGCCTTGCGTTGTCCCTCGCGGAAACGCTGACGCAATCGCGCTTTCATTTCATCGGCTGCCTTATCCGTGAAGGTAATAGCCACGATACGATCCAAAGCGGGGCCTTTGTTTCGCCAGTACCGAGGATTACACAGCAAATGAGCAATGCGCTCAACCAATATGGCGGTCTTACCGGAGCCCGCTCCCGCGGACACGCTGATGCGCGGACTGTCTTTTGTGATTGCTTTTATTTGATCATCCGTAAATCTCATACCTATTCCCCTCGTTAATTCTTTTTCACTTGATCTTCCCCCTTACCTAAGGCAGGGTCAAAACTATGAATCAAGGCGCGTTGCTCTTTGGGCGCTATACGCCACTCCTCATAACGCGCTGCTGTATGGGGAGGGATGCGTCCGGAAGTATCTGTCGGCGCAGGTGGAAAATAGCCGGATCGAATACTCGCCACAGCGGACACAATCTGCGACGCTGCTTTTAATCTACGGGCATCACTATCCTCCGCCTTCTTCAGCAGCGCATCGCGTTTATCCCCTTTCAATACAGAAAGATAATAGGCTGAATCAACCTCACAGTCAGGAAACAAAAGTTCTTTTGCTGCATTAGTGTATAGCGTGAGTTGGAGAGAAAGTCCGTCCTTGATTTCTTTCGCTGCCGGCGTGGCGGAGAGTTTATAGTCAATAAGTCGGATCCGGTTTTCACAACGGTCGATACGATCAATGATCCCTGAAAATCGGTATTCTTGTCCGTATAAGTTAAGGACAAAAGGATCGGGAACAGAAGGGGGTTGTATTTCTTTTTTATACACCTCTCCAAAAGAACACTCGAAATAAGAAGGCGAAAAACCATCATCTTCGAAAAAATCTTGTTTCAAAAATCGTTTTAATAAATAAAGGAGACGTTGTTGCTCAATGTCGATGATCGCTTTAGGGAGGATCACCATTTCTGAACGGTGGTCTTGAAAGACCTCTTCGATAATCGTTTTCAAAGTATCGAAAGCCGCTTCTTCGCCCTTTTCAAAAATCTTATGTACCGCAAGCCCTGTGTAGTGTTCATGGAAGCGTCTCAAAATTTCGTGGAGCAAGGTGCCGCTGAGCATAGGCCCCAATTCGTTGTCGGGCTCCTTCAGGCTTCGGATACCTAAGACATTGTTTATAAAGAAATCGAAAGGAAAGCGCAGATACCGTTCCAGACTGCTGACGCTGAAGAGATGGTCTTTACTGTACTGGTCGGCTAAATGTTCCAAGAGATCGGGCGCCAGAATGATACCGTCGTATTTAGAAATACTTTTTTTGCTTTGCCGTTCTTCCTCAATGGCGGCGCAAGCGTCAATGTCGAATAGCCGCGTTGAAACACTTTGTGGTTTAGTCTTGATGCGGTGAAGATAGGCTACATTCGCCAAGTCATGGAAGGAGGCGATTTCTTCAGGTATGGGCACGAAACAATCGGGTAAAGGATCGGGGCGCAGCACAGGCGACTTTTTGTCCAATCGATTTGTTAATTCAACGATGAAGGGACTTGGCAACGAATCACGGCCTGATTTATCTTGTTTGCGCCACGTTAAAAAGAGCTTGGTTTGAGCTGCAGATAGGGCATGATAAAAAATCAGACGTTCACGGTAGGTATGTTCACCACGCCCGCTCAACATAAGATTGTTTTTGCGCAATCGACTCAGATCAATTTCTGAGTACAAAGCATTCCTCGGCGCAGGCCGCGGCATGAGCCCTTCGTTTAACCCGCCCAAAAAAATGTGGGGGAAGCTTTCACAGCGCAAGCGGTCAATGGTACAGCAATACACGCTTTCCCCTTGGGGAGGATCTGTGTGTACCACCACTTCCGCCATGCTGTCCCGCAAAAGTTCCGAAAACTTGGTCCAATCCATGGGAGCCTTGGTGGTGGAATCGTTTGAAAATTCCTGAAGCAGCGCGCGCAATCCTGCCATGGATGGGCCGTGTTGTTGATGTCCTTCGCAGGACCGGATCATTCCCGAATCATTTAAAAAGGCCTCCCACAAACGCGCGTATGCTCCCAAGCTTCCCTGATCCGGTATGGAATCTTCAAAGTCGGTGAGCTTTTGAAAGCGTTGTTGGAAGAGCGCTAAGGCTTGTGGGTTTCGCATCAAGGGAAGGGGCATGCGCCTCTTTAGGGCTGCCTCCGGATCCATCGGCTGCGTTAAGAGTGCCACGGTACGTTCCCAGCCGCGGCGGCCTATGCGAACTTTACAGGCTCTTATAATCGTGGGAAAAGTCATGCAAGCCCCATGATATTCTTCGAAATTATCCCAAAGAGAGGTGGACAGCACCGCTAAAAGCGTTTCTCTTTTCCACTTGCTGAAAAGCTGGATGATACGGGTAACCATGACTCCTGCAAGCGTATCGGAAAGCCGAGGTGCCGGGAAACGGCAGGGAATGCCGAATTCTTCAAAAGTGGCACGAATCATGTAGTGGCTCTCTTGCATATCGGTCAATGCAACGGCAATGGACGAAGGTGACACAGACTCATTCAGAATCATGGTTTTGATCTTCCTGCCGATCCACTCTATTTCATGTTGTCCGTCGGCGCAGGCTTGCAGCTGCAAGTTCGTTTCTTCCTCAAGGGGAATGGTGCATTCGCTTCCACGAAACAGGGTATAAGCCGCGTGTTGAATGGTATTTTTAGGCGGATCCGTGAGATAGTCGATTCGTTTAGCCTTCACCTTCTTCTGAAAATTATCAACCCACGTTTTCTGCAGATGGAAGAGGCCCTCCTGATCGGGATCGGGATCCATATTGATACCAATCACCATCTTGGATACATGCTTTGACAGACACTCAAGGAAACGTTCTTGGGAAGGTGTGAAATCGTCAAAGCCGTCAAGCAAAAGGATTTCTGTATTATTGGGAAGGGTAATGGTCTCTTGGTCGCAATATTCTCGCGCCGCCCAATACAGGCCGGGAACATCATAATAGGCTTTTTGATGCAGGATCTTTTGGTATGCTTTATAGACCGTTGCCGTGAAGATATCCATAGGATTTTGTTGGTCATGAGCGGTAATTGTTTTTTCAAATTGGTCCGGGTCAATAGCGGCTTGTTTCAATTGTGTGATGAGCCGCAAGAGATGTTTAATCAATCCGGGACTTTGTCCGAAAGAGGGCAGCTCGCGGTCTCGTGCCATTTCTTCGAGAATGGTTCTTACGATCAGCCGCCGTTCGAGGCGTGACACCATGCGAATGGGAATGTACTGATTTTCCAACAGGCTGGCTGCAAAGGCAGTTAATTCAAAAGAACCTGCGCCCCAAATTCCGGGCAATCGATGGCTTCGAATAAACTGTTCCAGGCGCTGTCGAGCCAGTCGGCGTGTTGGTGTCAGCAGCAGCGCCCGGCCCCAATGGTTTTCCCAATAGATATCGATATCTTTACTTCGGTCGCTCTGATAGCCTCCGCAAATCAGCGTGATAGTCCCCATATCGTGTATAGCTCCTTTTTCCTCAGTTATTAGCTCCAAGGGTTTATCTTACCCTCCTTAGAAGATAAATGCAACAGACCCCATACTACAAGAGGAATGGACGCGCCGAGGACTATACAGGTGGAAACAGCTTCCCAAATTAAATAACCCCTTTTTACAGCGTTGACACTGCAGAAAGGGGAAGATTCAAGATTGATAAGGCCGCAAATGGGGAGAAGCGTTAGGGCAGCGCTTTGGGGACGACTGCATCATAATTGGGTTCAGCGTTCAAGGCACCTTGACCGGAAACCCATAACAGATGTTCTTTCAGCATTAGCTTGAAGGAGGCGTGCTCCCAAACATCTTCACGGTGACCCATACCGTTATACAGGATACGGCCCTTATCCATTCCGCGGCACCAGATCATGGGATAATCCGGAATATCATATTTGTCTTGTTTGCTTCGTTCTCCGCCAATCTCAAGCAATGCCAGCACGTGCATATTTGTTTTGTCGAACTTATGAAACAAATACCATTCATCTTGCAGGCTCCAAGCGCTTGGCAAAGAAGTGATTGACGGGTGGGTATTGTCGACCTTTTTGACAGTCCCCACGAACTGTTGACCATGGGTTGTAAATTCTGCGCCGATCATGCCGATATAAGGGGTCGGTTCGGGATCATCGGAGCGGAAGGTATCTGTTGCGGAATGAAAGCCCAGAAAGCCGCCGCCCCCTTTAATCCATGCGATCAGCTCTTCTACGCCTGATTCAGCCATGACGCCCTGGTCATCGCCGCCCGATTCCGTTAAATTGCCGGAGGTATAAAAGATCACCACGTCGTATTGTTCCAACGTTTGGGCATTGATTTTTCCCGCGTCCTTGGTACAGTCCATGGTGCCCTTTAATTCTTCGACGATGGGTTGCAAGATGCGTTCCACGTGGCTGGTACCGCTTTTATCATGGCTGATGACGCTGTGTTCGAAACCGGCTGACCGGGTCAACAACAGAATTTTAGGACCCTTATCCTGTGCGCCGGCGAATCCAGCGAAGAGTAGGGCAACAGCCAACACAATAAAACTTAGGCGGAGAGCGTGTTTCATGATCGATATCCTTATGTCATAGGGGATTCAAAAGAAGGGCCGCATCCATGCGGCCTTATATTAGGGTTAGTTTCGACGCAGATAAATGCTGCCCACAGACCAGTTACCGCGTTGTTCATTAATACAGCGGAATTCATTAAATAATTCTATACCTCGTGTCAGGGGAAAGTTGACAGATTCCGGGATCTTTAATCTGGAGACAGCGATAAGGGGCATAAGAAGATTGGTGTATAAACCGGATCGGACGACGATGGTCTGATACGAAGCGGTGTCTGCCGACAGCGGCGGCTCAAAGGTATTAAAATAACCGTGGTCTTGATTGTCCTTGACTTGGTCAATGAAGGCATGGAGTATGGAATCATTATTGGACATGAGGAGTGCGCCGTCCACATAGGCAAAGTAAATGGGGATGAAAAAGGGTATTTCCAAGATCTTCAGCTGCACGCCGCGGTAGGGCGTTTCATAGTCCGATTGCGGCACGATACGCAACACGATTTCTGCATCTTCAGAGTCTTCCAATTCGAAAGCGGAAAAAATGGACGGAAGACCATAGGTTGACAGGCCGCCGATGCCCAAGGCCGCTTCTCCGCTCATGAGGTTCAAGAGGCTGCGCCCGAGAGTGATCCCTTGAGAGACGCCCGGCAGAACCCGCACCGATTCCGGAATGGAGTCAAGAAAGATCTCGGAAAAGTCGGTTTTGGATTGGGTGTTCACATGAATACTCAAAAAAGCTTCCGTGTCAACGGGAAAGCGAGAGCTCCATCGAAGGGCGCCGGGAGGGCCCATGTATTCGAATAAAGCGTTGCGTTTTTCGGTGTTCACTTTCCAATCCACAGCCATATGATCTGGGGCTAGATTGTAACTAAGGATTGTCGGCTCGGCCGCCGGATCTTCCGGATAGAGACGGTTCAAGCGTTCAAACAAGGTTTTGTACATTATTTGAGAAATCAAATCATGTTCGTCTATAAAATTCAAAAAGGGCGCGATAAAGGGGATTAATCGTTCGCAATAAACCAACATCACCAATTCGTGAATATCTTGAATGGGACAGCCTGCACAGCCGTATTGAAGGGGAGCAGGCGCGCCGCTCCGTTGGGCGCTTTCCCGTAACATGGACAGATCATTGCTGATCGCGAGCACGTCGTCATTCACAAAGTAGCAGCCGTATCCGGGATAGTTGTGGAGTGTGATGCCGCCCTCCTCGGACTGGGTATGATCCAGTCGGGTCAACAAATTACCCAAAAGTCCCTTGAAGGACGTGTCTGCTTTTGCCGCATCCGTCACGGGCAGTGCCAAAAGCGCTTTGACGTCGGGCAGATGCGCGAGTAATCCGATCAACCCTTGTTTATCAGATGTTTTCAATGCGGCGGCAGCGTCCGCCAAATCTAAAAATACGGATAGTCCCGATTGGCTGTCAAAGCCCATGGTTGTGAGCACACCGGGCAGGCCGCCTTCTGCGGAAATGCCCAATTGCACAGCAATATCAGAGGCGAAAAGATCAATTTCTGCCATGATATTTGTTTCTTCGTAAAATAGTTGGAGGAAGGGAACCAAGCGATCCAGAAGACTTTCCGCGCCGGGAATGCCCACAGCGAGTTGAAGCGCTTCGGGCTTATAGTGGAGCGTTTTCAAGGTTAAGGGCAACGCTGCGGCTTGTTCCTCAACAACACGGGCAGTGCTGTCCTGTGTGGGTGGTTGATCCGAACTCGGCGCTTCCGATACATCGCCAAAAGACGATGTGCCCATAACAAGGGCAAGCAGTGATACGGTGAGCAGGCGCGAAAAAGGGGATACAAACATGTGTACAGCCATCTTTTTTAACCTCCCGATAACTTTTGTGTGTGATCACTACGTCGGTCTTTACACGTGCAGACCGCAACAATTGAAATCAGCCTTACTTTATAGTTTGATTGGTTATATATCCATGCTCAGTATAATAAGGGCAATGCGCTTGAGGCAAGTTGTTATGGATATTTTGAAATTAGGGGCTTTTGCATCCGAAGCGGCCCTATGTAGTAAAGACTGTTTTAGATAAAAAAGAGTTTCTACAAAAGAGAAAAATAGGCTGTGTTTTGAGATCTTTTCTCGGGGGGTGGGGGTGGGGGTACAAGACCGGTATGATACCGCAAAAAGAAAAGCCGCACCGTTGGTTGGTGTCGGTGCGGCTTGAAAACAACAGGGATATTTTTATCAGCCCACGAAAAGCGGTGCCAATACAAGCGAAATGATGCACATCAGTTTGATGAGGATATTGATGGAAGGTCCGACTGTATCTTTGAGCGGGTCACCGACTGTGTCGCCAACAACAGCCGCCTTGTGCGCTTCAGAACCTTTGCCGCCGAAATTACCTTCTTCAATATACTTCTTGGCATTGTCCATGGCGCCGCCGGAGTTCGCGGTCTGGATACCAAGCATAACGCCTGTGGCAATAGCGCCGACAAGCATACCGGCAAGACCTTCAACACCGAGCGGAGAAAATCCAATCACTACGGGGAAGACAATGGCAAGGCTGCCGGGCAGCAACATGCCTTTAATCGCGCCCTGAGTGGCAATCTTCACGCAGGTTGTGCTGTCGGGGACAACGCCTTCTTTGCCTTCTTTCAGCCCGGGAATTTCACGGAACTGACGGCGCACTTCCTGAATCATGGTGTCTGCACAACGGCCGACTGCGCCAAAGAGTAAAGAAGAGAAGAAGAAGGGCATCATGGCTCCAATGAGCAGTCCCGCCAAAATCAGAGGATTGGCGATACTGACTTCAGTGACATTGGCTGCCAACATAAAGGCACTGAGCAGTCCGATAGCCGCAAAAGCAGCGGAACCAATAGCAAAGCCTTTACCAATCGCGGCGGTGGTGTTGCCGACAGCGTCAAGGTTATCGGTGATTTTGCGAACTTCGGGATCCATGTGCGCCATCTCGGCGATACCGCCCGCATTGTCAGCGATAGGACCATAAGCGTCCACAGCAACGACCATACCGGTCGTAGCAAGCATACCGAGCGCGGCAATCGCCACGCCGTAAACACCGGCAAAATGCGCGGCAACTGCCACGGCAATGGCAAGAACGATCACAGGGCCCAAGGTGCTCTGCATGCCCACAGCGGTACCGCTGGTGACTGCAATGGCAGGACCGGTCTGACAGCCTTCCGCCAGTTTCTTCACGGGACGGTAGCTGCTGGAGGTAAAGTATTCACTGGCAAAACCGACGGCCATACCGCCCACAATACCTACGAGACAAGCAATGGCGGGACCAAACTTACCATAGGTAATGGCGTCAAGCGTAAAGGCTTCTCCGCGAACTGCCGTATAGGCAAAGACGCCGATAATCGCTAGAACAGCACTGACATAGGTACCGGTCATCAACGCGCTCTGCGGATTATTCTTAGCGAAAACTTTCACATACAGAACGCCAACAATGGAAGCAACAATACCAATGGCAGCCACAAAGAAGGGGAAGCTGCGCACAATTTCGGTCGTGTCGGGGTTGGCAATGAACATGACCGACGCAACAGCGAGAGACGCAATGATCGCTTCCACATAGGATTCGAGCAGGTCAGCGCCCAGCCCGGCGACGTCGCCCACATTGTCGCCGACGTTGTCAGCGATTACGGCGGGATTGCGCGGATCATCTTCGGGGATGCCCGCTTCCACTTTACCGACCAAGTCAGCGCCCATATCGGCGCCCTTGGTGAAGATGCCGCCGCCGGAACGTCCAAAGAGCGCCAATAAGGATGCGCCCATGGCATAGCCATTTACAATAACCGGGTCGCCATTAAAAATCTTATACACAATAACCAAACCCAAGAGGGCAACGCCGACCACGGTCATCCCCATGACGGCACCGCCGCTGATGGCTACATCCAGCGCGCTTTTCACACCGCCTTCAGAGGCAGCATGCGCGGTGCGTGCATTGGCTCGGGTGGCGATCCACATTCCGATAATTCCGGCGATAGCACTGGCAATGGCTCCGGCAATAAAGGAGGCGGAAGTCTTCCAGTTCAAGCCAAGATCCGGCCGTTTCAGCCCGATAAGGGCAATGAGAACGGCAATGACAACAACGAAGCCGCTCACCCAAATGTATTCACGTTTGAGGAAAGCGGCGGCGCCTTCTTGGATCGCCCGGGACAAGGCAACCATTCGGTCAGTTCCCTGCGGCTTTGACAGCACATATCGGGCAAGATAGGCTACAAAGAGCAAGGCAAGTACGGCGGATGCACCCGCCACAATGAGGAATCTATCCAGCATTATAGAGATCTCCTTCCTATGGGGTTGGTTGTATGTTAGAGATAGGCGCGAAATGCAAGGATACGCCCCGTTCGATCCTATCTCTTTATTTTTTATCCTGTATCATGTGCAGCGCTTGTTGTGCCGCACGCTGTTCAGCTTCTTTTTTACTCGAACCACGACCGCTGCCCAAGTGTTGATCTTGAACAAAAACATCCACGAAGAAAACTTTCTTATGGTCGGGACCTTCGTCTTTCGTAACAAAATGGGGCAAGGCGATATGTTGTGCCTGACAATAATGTTGCAATTTCGATTTATAATCCCAAACAGGCGCTTCCATGCGAACCTGATTAAGTTCCGATGCAAAGGCGTCGCAGATAAACGCATGAGCCGCTGCCCAACCCAAGGTCTGGTAGACAGCGCCGATGACTGCTTCCAACGAATCAGCAAGTAACGACAGACGATTGCGACCGTTCAAGACTTCTTCGCCCTTGCTCAAGCGAATGTACGCACCTATACCCAAACGGCGCGCCACTTCGGCAACGCTGTTGCGGTTTACTATGGTTGCACGCATCTCAGTAAATCTGCCCGGATTACCGTCAGGAAAGCGATTGAAAAGAAAATCAGAGACGGCTAAATCCAAGACTGCATCGCCTAAAAACTCCAAACTCTCATAACAGCGCAATTCTTCTGAATCGGGCTCACATAAGCAGGAAGCATGGGTAAGCGCCTCATCAAGCGCTTCATAGGACGGCAACTTAAGACCAAGTGCTTCAGTCAATTCACGCAGCGCCGCCAAACGTTCTTCATCCATCAGGCTATCACTTATAAGTTTGGAAGACCAGCGTTGCATTGTGCCCGCCAAATCCTAACGAGTTTGATAGGGCAATGTCAACTAAGACCTCCCGCGCCGTGTTACCCACCACGTTAATGGGACATTCCGGATCCGGATAATCATAATTTATATTAGGATGAATGGTATTATACCGAATAGTAAGTATACATGCAATGGACTCGACAACACCTGCCGCGCCAAGCAAATGACCCATAATCGATTTTGTCGAACTCACGAAGGGGGTGTCAGTCCCGAAAACATCCAAAAAAGCGAGAGATTCCGCTACATCATTCAAGCGCGTACTTGTGCCGTGGGCGTTGCAATAATCAACCTGATCCGGCGCGATACCGGCCTGCTGTAATGCTAAGCGCATGGAGGCTGCGGCACCTGATCCGTCGGGACGGGGCGCCACAGGATGATAGGCATCACTTGTTTCTGCCGTGCCGGCAAGAGTCGCCAATATCTCCGCGCCGCGGCTGCGCGCATGGGCTTCTGATTCCAAGACCAACACGCCGGCTCCTTCTGATAGGACGAAACCGTCACGGTCGCGGTCAAAAGGTCGGCTCGCTTGTTCCGGCGCATCATTACGCGTAGACAGGGCGCGCAACGAACTGAAAGCAGCGAGACCATAGGGTATCACAGTGGCTTCTGTACCGCCGCAGAGCATTACATCGGCTTGTCCCAAACGGATTGCGTTGGCAGCGGCGATAATGCTTTGCGCGCCGGTGGCGCAGGCGGTCACCACACAGGCATTGGGTCCTTGCAATCCAAATTGCATGGCAACAGTGCCTGCCGCCATATTGGATAAGCCTTTGATCATTAACAAGGGCGACACGCGGCGAGGCCCCGATTCGTGGAGTTTAAGAGCGTTCTCTTCGATATCTTGGATACCGCCGATACCTGTGCCAAGGTAAACGCCGCAGCGATAGGGATCTTCGTGGTTCATATCGAGCCCGGATTGCGCCCATGCCTGATTCGCCGCTTCCAGGGCAAACAAAATAAATCGGCTTTGCCGTTTCAGCTCTTTCGGGGACATCGTATCCGGGACAACATCTTCCGCCATGCCGGCAATTCGCGAAGCAGTTCGTTCATCCACAAAATCAGCGGCGCGAATGCCCGAACGGCCTTCGACAAGGTTGTCCCAAAATGTTGTGCAGTTGTTTCCTACGGGCGACACTACACCTAAGCCCGTCACGACAACACGATTTTTGTCCATAGTCATTTCCAGAGAGTTGCATCATATGTCCCCCCTCACGGCAATGCTGCTATACCTGCGCTGATAGGCAGACGGCGATGGGAAGCCGCCTCTCAATGGGCGGCAGAAAGCGTCTTGAAAGCAACACACAGCAATGCCACGACAAAGTCGGTGTTTGCGCCCCCTCAGACGGTATCGCCTTGGTCAGTCGTTCTTCGATTCGTTCAGCTGTTTTTCAATAAAATTGATAGCATCGGCTACCGTATCAATGGAATCGGAAAGGTCATCAACGAGGATATCAAATTCTTCTTCCAAAGCCATCATCAGTTCGGTAAGGTCCAAGGAGTCAGCGCCCAAGTCTTCGACAAAACGCGCATCATCGGTAATTTCGTTTAGGTTTCGGTCAAAGCGGTCGGCAATTAATTGTTTAATTTTGAGGGAAAGATCTTGGTCCATAACAAATCGTCCTTATTTTTTTTCTGAAATGGATAACTGCTTCTGTGGCTGCATGATCGGCTCGCCGCAGCATCCGGTGCGCCGCGCCGGGAAATCTCCCAACCATACATGGGCGATGTAAAGAAGTTGTCTTACATCGGCTTCTGTCGGTATTATGGCACATTCATAAAGTTAACGACAAATTGTTTACCAACTAACAGTTTAACAAGGGAGCAAAGAAAAAGGGTGTGAAAGATTATCCGAAAAAAAGAAGGCTGCCCTATGGGATATTCACCGTTGCGCTGATCGCCCTGATACTGAGCGGCGCATCACTGCGCGATCCCACGACCACCGCCCCCCTCCTGCAGGGGTTCCTGCGCAGCATCCTGCTATTCTTGAGTCTGCTATGCTTTTGTCGGTGGCTGCCGCGCCGCTTTTCATTGCCGGGCCAAATTCTCGCCGCCATGGTGGCAGGTATTGTTGCCGGCGCTTTACTCCCCCTTCTGGGCGAGGCAGATTTTGTCCGTGATTATATCGGGATTTTCGGGCGTCTCTTTATTCTGCTGCTCACCTTCACGATCCTGCCCCTTATTTTTGTGTCCGTATTAACGGGAACAGCAGGCATAGGCGATCCGTCAAAACTGGGTTCTGTCGGCACAAAAAGCCTCGTCTACTATTGTACGACCACGGGACTCGCCGTGTTGTTGGGGCTCTTCCTCGTCAATACAATTCGCCCGGGCGTCGGCCGCACCGCCCTAATACCGGAACAGAGCTCAGCTGCAGCCTTATCCGAAACAGATGGGGCCCCGGCGGCGGATGGTGCCGCTGAAACTGAAGATACGGTTCCTTCACTCGGGCGCCGTCTTCAGGATGAGATCCTTCCATCCCTCATCCGTAACCCGGTCATGGTCGGCGAAAATCCTCTCGTCGTCATTTTTTTCGCGTTGATTTTAGGCGCTGCCCTTGCGACTTTGGGCACAGCAGGACAGCCGGCGCTGCAGGTCTTTCAAAGCCTGGATAAGGCGCTGATCCGCATCATTATTTGGGTCATGTTTTTGGCGCCTATGGGCGTATTCGCACTCATGACCTGCGCCATCTCAGATTTGGGACTAGGCTATATGCTCACCTTGACCAAATACTTCTTCACGGTGATGCTCGGCTTAAGCCTTCATTTTTGTGTCTTGTGTTTTGTGATTTGCCCGCTTTTGGGGCGGGTCTCGCCGCGCTTTTTTTTGAAGAAGATGATCCCCGTTTTTCAAGTAGCCTTCAGTACCTCGTCAAGCCTTGCTACACTGCCGGTTTCCATAGAATCTGTGGAAAAAGGGGTGGGTGCCGATCGCAGCATTACAAATTTTATGCTGCCTTTGGGCGCTACCATTAATATGGACGGTACCGCTCTTTATTTAAGTGTGGCAGCGCTTTTTGTGGCGCAAGTCTATGGCATGCAGCTTGGTTTTCAACAGCAGTTCATGATTTTTATGACGGCTATACTGGCGTCTATCGGCACAGCGGGTATCCCGGGCGCGAGCATTGGGCTCATGGGCATTATTTTCAGCACTGCCGGCATTCCGATGGAAGGTATCGCCATCGTCTTGGGCGTGGACAGACTCCTCGACATGAGCCGCACTGTCGTGAACGTGACCGGCGATTGTGTCGGTGCCGTGGTGGTGTCACGGGGCGAAGGCAAGATCTTTGCGCCCGCTGCGCCCGCCGTTCTTAGAGCAGATCCGTGATGACTGAATGGAGCGAGGCCTCGCTCATGCCGCCCACATTCACACGGGCCACTTTGCCTTCTTTGTCGATGAAAACCATGGTCGGGATGCTGGTGATATGATAGAGTTCGCTGGCAATTTCCGAATCATCCAAAGCAACGGGCACATCTACCGATGCACTTTTCAAAAAGGCTTCGATCCCTTCCACGGAATCGCCCAAGTTCACGGTCAAGATGATGACGTCTTGATCTGCGAAAGAGCTGCGGGTCGACGCCACTTTCGGGATGGCAGCGCGGCAAGGGGGACACCATACTGCCCAGAAATCCAAGACCACGGGCCGTTTCCCTAAATGCTCGGACAGATCAAACGTACCGCCATCCATCAATTTCAGGGAGAAACTAGGCGCCTCTTTGCCTTCGACGGGATTGGGTACGGCGCTGCATTGCGGTCCGACAACTGCCGCCAGCACGAGGGCGGTCAAAAACAGTCCACGCGGCACTTGGTGGTAAACACGTTGTATATGTTTTGTAATTTGATATTGTAGTTTCATGGAGTTACCTCATCTCATCATTTGTGTAGTCGCACACTATATATCTTAGAAAAACACGTGTTAAAAAGCTTTCATTCCGAAGAAATTTCATAATAGGGAAGTGTTGGCGGCAGCATGGCTTGGCAGCGGGTTAAAATCAGGATTCTTTGTCCACTTCCTATATGAATCTCTTCGCAGGATAATCCCGCTTTTGATGCCGATTGAACATCACGGTCTACATGATTATTCCGTTGGCTCCGCTTTTCTTTGAATCCTGAGGGCGGCTGTGTCATAATAACCTACTCATTTTTTTTGTACGAATCTCCCCGTATGTTTCGGGGACTGTCTTTTATGGAAGGGCGGTTATGCAGGAAATCATTGGTTTACACAATATAGATATTGCCATTATCACCACGTATATGCTGGGAACCCTCGCATTGGGATTCTTTTGCACACGTTATGTGGGCAATGCGGAAGACTTTTTTGTGTCCGGCAAGGCTTTACCTTTTTGGGCCATCGGTTTTTCCATTGTAGTCAGCGATATTGGCGCTATGGACTTTGTGGCAGTCGCCGGCGCAACTTTCCGCCACGGTGTTTCGGCGGCCAACTTTGACTGGATGGGCTCCATGCCTGCCATGGTCTTTGCCGCTTTCGTCTTTGTACCCTATTTTTGGCGCACCGGCGTGTTCACCATTCCTGAATTTTTAGGCAGACGCTACAATTCTGCTGTGCAGTTCCTCAATGCCATCATTTGGGCCATCGTTCTGTTCCTCAGCTTGAGCATTATGTTGTGGGTAACTGCAGACAAACTGATGTACACCGTATTGGGCTGGGATGCCATGTGGTCCTTGTGGCTTATGGCGATTGTGACGGGTCTCTACACCTTTTCCGGTGGTTTAACCGCTGTTGTCTTCACGGATGTGGTGCAGCTGATTGTCATGTTTGTGGGCGGCTTCGGTCTGCTTATCTTGTCGCTGTGGGAAGTGGGCGGCTGGTCGGCATTGCGCGAACAAGTCTTGGCAAAAGGCCCGGAATTCCAAGAACATTTCACGATCCTTTTACCTCACGACACGACCGGACCATTCCCTTGGACAGGCATCGTCTTCGGACTAGGTATCGTCCTTGCCATTGCCTACATGAGCGGTAACCAAGTTATTGTACAGCGCACCCTGGGCGCACGGACGGAATGGGACGCCAAAGGCGGTATGTTGGTCGGCGGCTTCCTCAAGTCCATGATCCCGCTCATGGTGGCGCTTCCCGGTCTTTGCGCGTTGATTTTGGTTCCTCAGCTGCCCATCGAAGAGGCTGATCGTGCGGTGCCTGAAATGATTCGGTTGCTGTTGCCGGCGGGGCTGCGCGGGCTCATGTTTGCCGCCTTGTTTGCCGCGCTCATGTCGAGTATATCCGGTACACTTAACTCAGCAAGTACTATGTTTATTACGGATATTCTCGGGGAAATGCGTTCTTGGATCGGGAAAAAGCCGATCACCGAAAGACAAGCTTTGCATCTCGGCCGTGCTTTCACCGCGGTACTCATCATACTGGCAGGTATCTTCGCGAAACCCATCGCCAACCGCGAAAGTATTTACGTGTTTATGCAAACCATCTTGAGTATGTTCCAAGGGCCAACCCTTGCCATATTGCTTTTAGGTATCACATGGCGGCGCGCCACGCGCTGGGGCGGGCTTGCCGGGCTTACCCTCGGCGTGACCTTCTGTTTTATTCTCCAGTATACTCCGGGACTCTTCACTTCTGATTATCCCTTCCTCTTCGTAGCATGGTGGTCCTTCGTGTTCTCCCTGATCGTCACGGTTGTGGTCAGCTTGCTGACCGCGCCGGAATCAGAAGAAAAACTGCGCGGACTGACCTGGGGTTCTGTCATCCAAAGCAATGCTGCGCAAAAGGCGTTACAAGAAAGGAATAACTAAGCATGGAAGCACAATTTGAAGCTTTTTGTACGACCTGGTTTCATCCTGTACTCAGTCGTGTATTTCACCCGATCAATACCCTGCTCAATCCCGTTTATCAACCTTGGGCAACCTTAGTCGCCCTCGTCTTTTTCTTTGGTACCATGCTTTGGGTTTGCGTTATCCTCAAGGAAAGCTATGTCAACTTGGAGCGGCCGAACAATCGATGGTACACCGATTTGCGGTTGTGGACGATCCTGTCCATGTTGCCCCATGTATTCGTTTATTATTACTTTCGTTAAGGAATCAATCCATGTCTCACGAGATCGATATCAATAAAGAATCTGAAATTCAAGCTGCCAAGGATATGAAGAAACGGGACGGCGAAACCAATATGGCTGTCGGGATTTTCCTTTTCGTATTAGGCATTCCCGTCCTCATCGGAACCATGTGGGCGATGGATAAGCCCAAGGCTGCGCTCATCAATGCTGTTTGCGGCATCGTGCTCCTTGCGTTAGGTGCCGGGATTACCGCTTACGGTTGGCGCGGCTTCCGTAAAGCGACCAGACCCTAGCCCATGCCCGCTTTATTCCTGCCGCTGCGCATCAATGCCGACGATGCACGACGCCAATTCGCACTGCGTCGTTTTACCAACCTCTACGGGCTGCGGCGGCGCAGACCGATCAAAAGGACGGCTGACGGAAAAGCTGCGTCCTTGGAGCTTGTCTGGATGCCCGCCTATGCGTTCCGCCTAGAACTAACCCATAAAGAGGTGCGCAGCAGCGCTTGGATTACGGTGGACGCCAGCTTCGGCAGTTGTGCAATTTTCGAAAGGGTTTCCCTCTTATATGAGCGTGAGACGGAGGAAGCGTGCTTCCCGCCCCGTATCTCCGTAGAAGATGCCGAACATCGGGCGCGGCGCGGCATGCTGCGTTATGTGCTGCGGAAACGGGGCACCAAACCGATGATCGAAAATACCTTGGAAATGCGACCCTATTACGCTCCTGTTTGGGTCTATTATTTCTACCGTTTCGGAAAAAAAATCGATATCGCCATTCTGGACGGCTACACCGGCGGTCCGATGGGCGGACAAATGCGCGTCGCCATCATCAACGCCTTTATCGCACAGGGCAAAACAGACGATAGAGCGCCCGATCTCGAATCTGAAGGTCATTAATCCCCTTATGCTACAGGGATATCAATCCTCAGCGACCGCAAGCGGGTCAATGTCGTAGAGTCTCATTTTTCGCCAAAGCGTCGAACGGGACAGGCCCAGCTTTTTCGCCGTTTGACTCTGATTACCCTTAAGCGCCGTCAGCACATGACGAATATGCTGTGCCTCCATTTCCGCCATGGACAGCAATTTTTCTTCCTGTTGATACGCCAGCGCCGGGCGTGGTCGAGATCCCAGCCGTACATATTCTGGAAGATCTTCGCTGACAATCAAATCTCCGTCAGCCATGATAACGGCATGGGCGATGATGCTCTCCAATTCGCGGACATTGCCCGGATAGTCATAATGTCTTAAATAAGAGGCGGCGGCAGCATCCACACCGCTTATGTGTTTATGATGGCGTCGGTTGAATTGAATGAGAAAATGGTTGACTAGGGCGGGAAGGGCGTCCATACGTTCGCGGAGCGGCGGAATTCGGATTTGAATCACATTCAGCCGATAATACAGGTCTTCTCGAAAAGTGAGGGATTGAACACCTTCCAACAAATCACGGTTGGTCGCCGCAATGATGCGCACGTCCACTTTGCGGATTCTTGAATCGCCGACAGCACGGATTTCCCCATTTTGAAGGACGCGCAAAATCTTCGCCTGCGTGATCGCCGACATATCGCCCACCTCGTCAAGGAATAGGGTTCCTCCGTCTGCCGCTTCAAAAAGACCAATCTTATCT
>JAAYJI010000316.1 GCA_012523015.1 Candidatus Hydrogenedentota bacterium | reverse complement strand
GACGCCGGAAAGAAAGAAGGCAAGTACGCCCATAAAGGCAGACAAAAGGTATAGGGCGAGAACTGCCTGTCTTTGTGTCAGGCCCAAGGCAAGAAGACGATGGTGTAAATGGTTGCGGTCCGGTTCGAAAAAACCTCCTTGCGAAGCCCTGCCGATGCGGCGGAGAAAGCTAAGAACCGTATCCAAAATGGGGATGGTGAGCACGATCATGGGGATAGTTAATGCAATGACCGCCACCCCTTTTTGTTGCTCCAACAAGGTAGATGCACCGAAAATGAAACCTAAAAACAGCGCGCCGGCGTCACCCATAAACACTGAGGCGGGGTGGATATTGTAGCATAAGAAAGCGATGGTGCTTCCTGCCAAAAATGCCATGAGGATGCAGGAAAAAACACGATTGCCTTGAAAAGCGATGGCAAAGAGGCTGAGAGAACCGATACAGACCAGGCCGGCAGCCAAACCGTCCAGCCCATCGGTAAAATTAACGGCATTCATGACGCCTGCAATCCATAAGGCAGTGATAATGATTGCGAAACCGCCGATGTATAAACTTCCGCCTAAAGGACGCATGATAATGGTGCTGCCAAAGCCGAAATAATATAAGGCGCCGCACAGCAGCAATTCCAAAGGCAATTTGATTTTGCTGGACAGGTCGCAAACGTCATCGTAAATACCCAAGAGCACAATGAAGAAACCGGCAAGCGCCATGGGATAGAATTCAAGGGCAGCATAACGGGGCGCAAAAATATCCAAGCCTATGATCACGGCCAAGAAGGCAAGAAAGAAAGGGAGTCCGCCTAAGTAAGGAATGGCGCGGCTATGAATTTTCCGCGCACTAGTCGGCGCATCCACCACTTCCAAATACAAAGCGAGTTTACGAAAGAGGGGCACCAATATCCAGACAATCATAAAGCTGCCTAAGGCGACTAGTAAGTAGAGGAGCGGCGGTTTCATGGCGTTGTCTCCACCGGGAACAAGGCACAAATAACAGGATGACCCCGTCGGCCCTGGAAATATTCGGGGGAACGGCTTTGCAAGGCGGTTCCGGATGGAGCGCCTTTGATACCGATGGCGGCGAAACTAGAACGGAGCCCGATTATATGGGATTCGCCGCCGGCAATGGGTGTCTTATCGATGCCGAATTGCAACAATGCCGATTCCATGGCGTTGGTCATGAAAACAGACGCCTCGTCGCATACAGCAAAAAGACCAATACAACCCTCCGGCGCGCCTTCAAGCACCTGTATCATGCGCAGTCCTTCTTTCATGTGTCCCCAAAGATCGAAACAGTCCGACTCAAAGGCTGTGCCCGTCTTTGCGTCGACGAACACCACGTGCATGCCCCGTTCACGGGAAGTTAAATCTTGATCACCAACAAAGATGTGCACGCCCCGCCGTTTATCGCGTCCACCCCCGCTATAGCAGACCAACGGCAGACCCCGGTAGGCTTCATCGGCGCATTGCCAAGTCCCGGCTGCGACGGCGCTGCCGCTCAATGTGAATAAAGCAATCTGCCGGGCTACAGACCAAGAATCGCTGAGACCGGAAAGATCCAAAGCCTTACAAAAAGAAGCGGCGGCAACAGGGATCCCTTGACCACAAAAACGGGACATGTCTATGTAGGCGTCGGCTTGCTCACGGGTTAAAATAGATAAGGCTTCACGATCGACAGGCGTATCGGATAGGAGGCTATACCAGCGCGCACGGGCTGTTAAAAAGGCGGCTTTCTGATCATTTCCACGGCGCTGCTCCAAGGCGGCGAGGCGCAAGTAAGGCACGTCCCAAGGCGGATTAAATTGTGCCACGCCTTGGCGGAGCACCTCCATCGCGTAGTCTTCAGGAAGGTTTTCTGCATAGGCAGGAAAGGATTCGGGCAGGCGGAGCTGTTGATGCTGATATCGAGGGAAATGTACCCAATTAAAGAGCGCAAAGGGTAGGGCTATAATCAACCAGAGCAAAACAACTTTTACCCAAGGCGCTGTTGGAGCGGCAGTGGGAATCTGCTCTTTTGATATGTCGGAAGAATCTGTCATGGCTACAGTTTATGCAATGAAGCGATGAAATACAAAACCGCCCCTAAAACTTTGTAGATTCGATTTTTACACATACAAGGTCTAGGAAGGGAGGTACGGTTCAGCGTCATAGCCTTAGCGTTTATCGACAGATCCTTTTCTTTGCTGCTGCACGCTAAGGAGTATTTCAAGCAAATCTAAGGCTTTTTCCTAGCGGTTACTATGAATCTCCACATAGTTTCTTCCGTTTTGTCCGTAGGTCTCGCGCAGGGCAGGATTACGGTCCAAATGGGTGATCGCCTCTGCCAAGGCTTCCACATCTTCCGGAGGCACACAAATACCTGCGTCTGCCGCTTCCAATACCTCCCGTGCCTGTCCGTCCACGCCTAGAATAATGGGTCTTGCACAAGCCATGATCTCAAAAAGTTTGCTCGGTATATTGGTGAGAAAGATATCACACTTTTTCAACGGTGCCAGGCAAATGTCTGCGGCGGCGTAAAATTCTGGCACCTCTTCCCTCGGTTGATTGGCTATAAATTCGACATTGCTAAGCTGCCATGACTGCGCTAATTCTATGAGTCCTTGCCGTTCCGCACCGGAGCCCACAAAAACAAAATGGATATGCTGTTGATCTGCCAGCATCCGAGCGGCGGCTAAGACCGTCTCCAATCCTTGAGACATTCCGTGGGTGCCGATATAAAGGACAACGCACCGATCTCCCCAGCCGTAGCGAAAACGCATGGTTCCCGTGCGCTCTTGAGGTGTAAAAACATCAAGATCGATGGCGTTGGTTACTGTGAAGATTTTTTCTTCACCATAGCCTTCCTCGATGAGTATATGCCGCGCTGCCTCGGCAACGGTGACAATGGCGGCAGCGCGCCGATATAAATAACTTTCCACAGCGCGCAATATTTGAATCAGCCATTTATTGCGAAGCACGTTAAGATCGATAATCTGTTGCGGCCAAAGATCGCGCACTTCGAATACAAAGGGGCAGCGTTTGAATCGAGCGAGCAATTCTCCCGCCAAGCCGCAAAGCAGTTGGGGCGACGTCGCAATTACCACATGGGGTTTACCGCCTTTTACCACGCCCCAGAACAAAGCAGCCGCCATAAAACTGACGAAGGCGATGCTCCGCCGTACGCGTCCCGCATTGGCTGCAGTCAAAAACCAACAACGAAGGACACGCACATCGTCAACAATGGATTCATAGACAAATTGTGAGCGATATTCCTCGGGGATTTCGCCGGTGGGATGGTTGGGTACACCGCAAATGACGGTGACATCATGTCCTTGTTTTGCCCATTCCCGAACATGTTCATGGGTACGCGCTGCAGGCGCGCCCGGTTCCGGTGGGAAATATTGGCATAGAAACAGGATTTTCATTCCGAACTTTCAGCTTCAGCTGCAGGTCTGCGCAGCGTCAATGGCGGACCGAGCCAACCCAGCCGATCAACAACGCGGGTCATCAAAAATTGGGAAGCCGTTTCGCTGCGATAGATATAGGGGCCTAAACTGACCGGGGTCATGCCGGCAGCTTGGGCAAGTTCTTTTTCGCGTGATGAGAAATCGCCTTCCGGACCAATTAGCAGCGTCAACGTATCGGTGAGTTCCAAGCTAAGGGGAAGGTGTTGATCGGCATCGGGAAGTCCAATGAGTCCCGGTCCGTCGACAGCCGTTAACAGCGCTTCGAGAGACGGAAAAATCTTGATCTCAGGCACATAAAAACGACCGCATTGTTTGCACGCCTCCACAGCACTTTTGAACCAACGTTCTTGTAGGCTGAGTGGTTTTTGTCCATGATCTGCCTGCCAAAAATATAGGCGGGATACACCCATTTCCACAGCCCGGCGTAGAACTTCCATAAGGGCTTTATCTTGCTGTAGTCCTGCTTGTGCGACGGTTAGAGTGATGGGCGGCGGCGGAACCAAGTCTCGCTCTTCGATGTCCATCAAAACTTCGTGACGGCCCGAAACACCCAAAGGACCCGATAAAACATGACCACGCCCATTGAACAAGGAAATTATTTCACCGGCTTGAAGTCGGGCTACACGCAGCGCATGATGGGCTTCTTCACGGGGAAGGATTATCCGCTCTTCAGGATCATCATCAAAAGCTACATAAAAACGATTGGGATGGGACATGGCAATGCTACCCTGTGTCTATCACAGCAGGGACGATATCCACTGCGGCTTAGAGACTCATCATTACAATTCCCGACGGGCGAATTCCACTGCGTTACGGAAAATCTGCAGCCCGGCCCCTTCTTCGGGAAGATGGAGACCGGTCCATTCCGGATGATTAACACGATCTTGATAGGCTTCCGGACGGGGCATAAGTCCAAACAAACGGCCGCTCGGGTCGCATATACCGGCGATTGCCTCTGTTGATCCAATGGGATTTCCGGAGGCAACACCTGCGCCGTCCTCATCGCCGGATGACGCGTATTGTAAGGCGACCTGTCCCTGGTCGAAGAGACGCTAGAGCACGCTTTCATCTTGAGGAATGAATTTGCCATGTTCACAGCGCAGCGGCAGGTCTAGGCTTTCCACTTCATGGAGCCATAGGCATCGCGTATTTTCCGGGCGTCTTAGGTGTACCCAGCGATTCTCAAAGCGGGCACTGTCATTTTGGCTCAAGGTGCATGTTTGTTGGAAAGAGCCGTCGAAAAAGGGCAGCATCCCCAAGCGGAGCATAACTTGAAAGCCGTTGGAGATGCCGATAGCTAATTTCCCTCGGCCAACAAAGTCTTGAAGCGCTTTCTCCAGTTTGAAGCGAAGCCGATTGGCGAGGATCTTGCCCGGTCCCGCAGCATCACCAAAAGAAAAGCCGCCGGGAATCGCCAAGATGTGGGCACGATCCAACAAGGAAGGATCTGCCAACAAATCGTTAAGATGAATACGTGAAGCCTGCGCGCCAACCCGGTTAAAAGCACGCTGCGTTTCTTCGTCGGCGTTGATTCCGAATCCTGTTAATACTACGACGTTAATAGTCATTGAAAGAGCATCCTTATGCTTGTTTAGCGCTTACCAATCCAGTGTTTTTTTCCAAGCGTCGCGCAGAACGGAGAGTTCTGCATCAATATAACGATCGTCACCGCAGCTAATGCGCAACACAGGTTCAGGACTGGTTTCGCCAACACGATAACAGGCACTTCTCTTCATAGCAGCTTCAAAAGCCGCGGCATCTTCCGCCGCAACCGTTACAACAAAGCGGCTTTGCGATTCGCTGAATAAGGCGATGATTCCATTTTCCACGCCCAAGGGGGACAAGGTAACGGTCATCCCGTATCCGCCGGAGAAGGCACTTTCCGCGAGGGCTGCGGCAAGCCCGCCATCAGAAACGTCATGACAGGACTTGACAAGACCTTCCATAATGGCTTGGTGCAGCCGTTCATATAATTTGCGTGCAGACAAGTGATTTACCCGCGGCGGACATGAGCCTGTCATGCCGTGAAGGGCAAGATATTCGCTGCCGCCCATTTCATCATAGGTCTCGCCCAGAACGTAGACGATATGACCTGCGTCTTTCACTTCCATGCTCACGACTTTATCCACATCTTCAAGAATAGCGGCGGCCGTGAAAAGGAGCGTAGGGGGAATGCTGATCTTTGTGTCGCCCATGCGGTAATCATTTTTCATGCTGTCCTTGCCGCTGATCAAGGGGATGTCATAGGCAAGGCATACATCGTAAAGCGCTTCACAGGAGCGAACCAATTGCGCCAGTTTGTGGCGGCCGTCAGGAGTCGTTTCGCTTTGCACGGGATCAGGCCAGCAAAAGTTGTCCAGACCGGCGATGGTTCCGATGGCGGCACCAACCGCTACAAGGTTGCGTACCGCTTCATCCACGGCGCACGCCGTCATGGCGTAGGCATCAAGTTCCGCGTATTTCGGGCAAATGCCACAGGCTACGGCAATACCCCGCTTGCTGTCTGCTAAGGGTTTTATCACGCCGGCGTTTCCCGGACCATCATGACCGGGTCCCTGAAATTGTTTAAGTACGCTCTGCCCTTGAACCTCCTGATCCATCATGCGCACGAAATTTTCTTTGCTGCATACATTAAGAGAGCCGAGTACGGCGGCGAGATCGGCGCTCAAATCGTTTTGATCAGGAGCAGGCATAATTTGCGGCAGTTCCGTCGTCGTGTCTAGGCTCGCCTCCAGGTACATGCGCGGCAGCCCATCATGAAGAAAGTCCATGTCCAGTGCCGCGATTAATTGGTCGTCGTAATAGCAGCGCAGTTGTCCGGAATCCGTAAATGTTCCCAATACCGTTGCTTCCACATCGCGGCGCCGTGCCAAGTCGAGAAAGGCATCTACATGTTCGGGCGGAACGGCAAGGGTCATGCGCTCCTGCGCTTCAGATACAAAGATTTCCCAAGGCGCCAGTCCGTCATATTTCAAAGGCGCACGGTCTATATGAACATCAGCGCCGCCGGGCTTTAACGCCATTTCGCCGATGCTCGACGACAAGCCGCCTGCTCCGTTATCCGTGATACAGCTATAGAAGCCGAGATCCCGCGCTTCCAGTAAAAAATCGCCCATGTTTTTTTGTGTGATGGGGTCGCCAATCTGTACGGCCGTGGCAGGCGAGCCTTCATGGAGCGCTTCCGAAGAAAAAGTCGCGCCGTTAATGCCGTCTTTGCCGATGCGGCCGCCGGTCATGATGATAAAGTCGCCGGGTCGGGCGGCTTTTTCCCATACAGGCCGACCGCCGACGATGGCGGGACTGAGACCGCCGGTGCCGCAGAAAACAAGGGGTTTACCAAAAAAATGTTCGTGGAACACAAGGGCACCGTTGACATTGGGAACGCCGCTGTGGTTACCGCCCTCCTGTGCGCCTCGGAGCGCGCCTCTCAAAATTCGGCGCGGATGCATGAGACGGGGCGGAATTTCACCCGCGTAAAAGGGTGACGCCACACAAAGTACATCGGTATTTAAAATGCACTGAAAACCCAAACCGGCGCCGAGAATATCTCGGTTAACGCCTACAATACCGGTCATGGCGCCGCCGTAAGGATCCAGAGCCGATGGACTGTTGTGGGTCTCTGCTTTCAGCGCAAAGACATGGTCTTCATCAAAGCGGATGATGCCGGCGTTGTCTTCAAATACGTTGACAAGCCAAGGCACCCGTTTGCTGACCGCATCGGTTACTCCTTGAATATAGGTTTTGAAAAGACTCGTGATCCGATATTTTTCGGTGCCGTCTTCATAATCGATAACGGCATTGAAAATTTTATGTTTGCAATGTTCCGACCAGGTTTGCGCCAAAATTTCCAATTCAATATCCGTAGGTGATGCAGGCAATCCCGCTTTGGCTCGGGCATCGCGTACCTCTGCCTGTTCGTAATAGTCGTGAATAACCCGCATTTCCTCCAGTTCGAGGGCGAGCATCCGATCGCGGCTTAACGCCTTCAACGCCTCATCCGACAGATCGAGGCTCACTTCTTCCATGAGGGGACCGGCGGTCTCTTTTACGATAGGCAGTGCCAAAAGAGACTGACCGTCACGGGACCGCATTTCTTCGGCGCTTTGAATGCTGTACTGCTCGATTAAGTCATTTGCCAGAAGGGCCGTGGTAATGTGAACCGTTGTTTCATAATCCACGCAGGACAAGGCGTAGAGCGTGCTTTTGTACACACCCTCAGCTTCAGAAAAAGAACGGCCCAACGCATCTTCGACGGCGCTTAGGGCGCTGCGACCCACCGTATCAGTCACACCGGGCAAAAAACCGATTTCAACCAAGCAGCTGTAGTCCTTTGCCAGGGATCGGTTTAAAGCGCAGTCGTGGGTGATCGGGTTAGAGAAAACTTGTTCACAGATTACGGTCAGTTCTTCTTCGCTCAGCGCGGCATGAATCGTATAGACATCAATGATACGTACAGCTTCGACGTTTATATCAAGATCTTGGGCAATCTGAGCGCGCACAGATGCTCCTGCCGGGTCCGCTTGGTTTGCTTTGCGCGCTATTTCAATTCGATGGGTCTTCATAATTTAATTTCCCTGTGTAATGTACCTTGCCATCTCCGGAAATGATTTTGCCGACAACGGTGCATTGTTGGCCGGCGAGCGTTATGGTTTCTTGAACACGATTAAGCTGATCCGGGGAAATAACAAAAAGATATCCCTGACCCATATTAAAAGTGCGCAACATTTCTTGATCCTCTACATTGCCTATTTCTTGCAAGAAACGGAACAAAGGAGGCACTTTCCAGCTGTTCAAATCAATTTCTGCAGCGAGACCCTCGGGCAGGATGCGCGGCACGTTATCCGTGATACCGCCGCCCGTGATATGCGCCATGCCATGCACATCAGCAACACGCATGACTAACTGCATCAATTTGGCATAACTGACATGGGGTTCCATCAGCGCCTCTGCCACCGTCGCGCCTACGCCGGGCATGGGATCATCGGGGCTCAGCTCCGCGACCTCAAAACAAATCTTTCGGGCTAGACTGAAGCCGTTGGTATGCAAGCCCGTGCTCGGTAATCCGACAATAACATCGTTTTCTTCGATGGCGCTGCCATCCGCAATTTTTGGACGATCGACGATGCCTACAATGGTGCCGGCTAGATCATACTCACCTTCCTTATACATGTCCGGCATTTCCGCTGTTTCACCACCGATGAGCGCGCAGCCGGCATATCGGCAGCCAATGGAAAGGCCACGTACAATTTCGACGACTACCTCCGGATGCAATTTGCCCACGGCAAGATAATCGAGGAAAAACAGAGGCCGCGCCCCTTGCACGAGAATATCGTTGACACAGTGGGAAACCAAATCAATACCGACCGTGTCATGTTTGCCGGTCATAAAAGCCAATTTCAGTTTGGTCCCAACACCGTCGACACTGGAAACCAAGACTGGTTCCTCATAGTTTTTTAAATCTAATTGGAACATGGCGCCGAAGGTGCCGATATCGCGCAATACATGCTCTGTGTACGTGCGGCGGATCAGATCTTTCATTCCGGACAAGGCCGTGGTGGCTGCATCAATATTGACTCCGGCATCACTATAGGTTAATGGTTTTTTTTCTTGCATTTGTTTCCTTCCTTTTGCCTTGGGGAATGTTGTGCAGAATAACGACCGGCCGGTATGTGTTCAACAAACACCGCTGCCAGCATGTAGTACCCTGTTAAACCGTGTGCGGTATGAAACCACGCGCTAAATGTATCATAGAAATATCTGAATTTACAAAAGACTGTGCCATTCCCCGTCATAACGTATCTGTTGGAACCTTATTGTTTGAAGCAATACGATCTTTAAAATGGAAAGTAGACCGGGATGAAAAGGGACTTGGGGGGATCTATTAGAATGGGATTTCGAGAAACACAGGGTATAAAAAAAACGACTCCCGAGTCATGACGACTTTTCAAACTTGTCCATTTTAATCTGTCGCATTAAACAACATAAAGACGCCTTCTTGTCCCGCCTCAGTAGGAATAGGACTTCTCAACCAGTCACAATGTGTAGACTAGAAAGGAGAAGTCATGAAGAAAAGCCGCAGACATTTTACCGCCGAGGAGAAGGTGGCGCTGTTACGCAG
>JAAYJI010000315.1 GCA_012523015.1 Candidatus Hydrogenedentota bacterium | reverse complement strand
GAGCTCATCAATGTCAATGGGTTTTTCTAAATAGTCTTTTGCCCCCAGTTTAATGGCGGCGACAGCATCGCGCACATCAATATAGGCGGTTAATAAAATAATGGGCAGTTCAGGTCTTCTTTGGACAGCTTCCTTTAAAACTTCAAGACCGGACATACCCGGCATTTTCACATCAAGTAGCATTAAATCGCCGCGCTCCAGATGTTACAGCGCTTCCTCTCCATTAGCGCAGGGAAGACTCTCTAAGCCGGCTTGGGTCAACGCATCCACCAGCAATTGGCGTTGTGCCTCTTCATCATCAACAACCAGTATGAGCGGAACTTTAGGCATGATCGGCGCTCCCCAACGGAATTTTCACCAACCTGGCGGTAGTTCCTTTCCCCAAAGTCGATTCCAATTGCAGAGCGCCCCCATATTCTCGTGCTATCTCCGAGGTAATCGCCAACCCTAAGCCCGTCCCTTCTTCAAATTCATGACAATAGGGTTCAACGGCTCGAGACAAGGCTTCCGACGTCATACCAACGCCCGTATCGGCAACACCAATCGAAGCATACGCTCCATGGGCCGCTTCGGCATAAAGGCACACGCGTCCGCCGGAGCCGCAGGCTTTAAACGCATTTAATAAGAGATTCAAGATAGCTTTACGTAAACGTTCTTTATCGGCAATCACAGATAATGCGGAGAAGCGTACTTCCAAGGAAATACCGGCAGCCTTCGCTTCATCTTGTACCAAGCTTTTGATATTATCAAAAAGTGAATCCAGTTCGACAACTTCCCGCGCCGGCACAATAGGTTTTGCCATGGCGAGAAATTTTTCAATTTGCCCGGACACACGATCCGTTTCATCAATAATGCCTAGCGCGCGATTGTGTATCTCCGGCGAGCCGCCGCCTTGATTGATAATAGCCTGTGCCATACCACGGATGAGTCCCAGCGGATTTTTGGTTTCATGAGCCAATCCGGAACCCAATGCTGCCAATTTTGTTTGACGTTCCGCATCAAGCTGCGCCAAGGTCAAGGCTTCGCGCAACCGTTGTTGTCTGTTTCGATAGGAGAAAAGAATGAAGCCCAACACGATGCACAGCAAGATCAACACAGCGGCGGCGGCAGTCTGTTGCCGTAGATGGGTATATAAACTGTCCCATGCGCTTTGGTCCACGGTCATGGCAAAAGTATAAGGTCCTGACGGCAACTTTTTCCATCCCGCCCCTGCTCCCGGCCCACGGCCTCTGGGAACGCCACGGGCTCGTCCCGGACGCGACAGCGGCTCAATGCGCGGGATTACATGGCGGATCTCACGGTAATGGCGGGATTCATTATCCTCCGTAAAAGGAGGCACCCGTACCATATCCTTTCCGCTGCCGTCGATCAATCGTATTTCTTTTAAGCCCATTGCCGCCTGTAGGCCGATAAACCAGTCTTCTAAATGGTCCGGATGATACATATCAGCGCGGACATGGGCTTGAACCCCCTTTTCGGCGATCGTTTGCAACAGGGCGCAATAATCGGATTCTTGCTGTTCAATATGATTGCGTTGATGCAAATAGGTTAAGAGAATCAGAGCAAGGGCTGCACTGACCAAAAAAACAGCTGCGGCGCTTTGTCTAACACTAAAGATGCTGTTTTTCAAGTCATTTTTTATCATTTTCCTACCGTTTAGCGTGGATCAAATGAACTGCCTTCACTGTGTTTTTCATCAACATGGCGATGGTCATGGGGCCCACTCCACCGGGAACGGGCGTGATTGCGCGCACCTTTTTAGAAACGCCGGCAAAAGCCACATCGCCCACAAGACGGGTACCGCTCTTTCTGCTTGGATCAGGAATTCGGTTGACACCAACGTCGATAACGACCGCGCCTTCACGAACCATGCGCGGCTTAATAAATTCGGGAACTCCCATGGCGGCAATCAGAATATCCGCTTCCCGGGTGTATTTCGACATGTTGCGTGTGCCGGAATGACAAACCGTAACAGTAGCATTGGCATCAGCCGTCTTTTGCATGAGAAGCGCAGCTAAAGGTTTCCCCACGATATTAGAGCGGCCCACAATAACAACATGTTTCCCGGCCGTTTTAATACGGGACCGCTGAAGCAAGGTGTGACATCCTGCAGGCGTACAGGAAACGAAACATTCTTCTCCATTCAGCAATCGTCCCACATTCACGGGGTGAAAGCCGTCCACATCTTTTTCAGGAAGGATCGCCTCTAACACACGCTTTTCATTGATGTGTCGAGGCAGCGGCATCTGTACGAGAATACCATGAACCGAGGGATCGCCGTTTAGTTTTTCAATCAGATTCATCAAGCGCTTCTCGGTACAGGTTTCAGGCAAATCATAAGAAAAAGACTTGATGCCCAATTCTTCACAGGTTCGTCTTTTATTTCGAACGTAGACCTCGCTGGCGGGATCTTTGCCAACCAAGACGACCGCCAATCCGGGTATCAACTTTTTCCCTGCCAATGCGGCGACTTCAAGTTTCAGCTCCTCCAAAATTTCGGCGGCGATTTGTTTTCCATTAATAATGAGTGGTTTCCGGATACTTTTCATATACTTTTTTTCCTGATAAAAACTCTGTGACTACCAATCACGTAAAACAAAACACAATAGGTGGTTATAGATCAGCTTCGTCCTCAACGGAATCAAGGATATCCAAAATTTCCTTTACAGCCTTTTCAAGACCGATAAAGACGGCACGCGCAATAATATCATGGCCAATATTTACTTCAGATAGGAAAGGCAGACAGGCTAAAGGCAGCAAATTATGAATATTCAATCCGTGCCCTGCATGTAAATCCAGATCAAAATCCAACAAATAGTTGGCGCAGATAAGGAGGCGCTGCAATTCCTTATTCACTTCCGGCCCCGTCGCAGCAGCATAGGGTCCCGTATGGAATTCAACAGCATCAGCGCCGATTTCAGCAGCCGCATCTACCTGTTTAATCTCCGGATCAATGAAGAGGCTGACCTTAATATCTTTTTCGTGCATTGCCTGAACAACTTCCTCGCATCGGCTCCGATTTGCCGCTACATCCAATCCGCCCTCGGTGGTAATCTCCTCATCTCGTTCGGGAACCAAGCAGACTGTATAAGGTTCTATGCCTAAAGCAATGTCTACGATTTCGGGATCCACGGCCATTTCTAAATTCATACGCGTCAAGAGTGTTTCTTTTAAGAGATATACATCCCTGTCTTGGATGTGGCGTCTATCTTTACGCAGATGTACGGTAATTTGGTGTGCGCCGGCGATTTCGCATATTTTTGCCGCTGCAATGATATCGGGCCGTTTACCGCCCCGGGCTTGCCGTAATGTCGCAACGTGATCAATGTTTACTCCAAGTTCTATCATAAGTCTAATCCTTCTGTGTTTCGCGCTAGTACAGACCAAGATCACTGACACAACCTGTTGTTGGCAGCGTATTCCTATTCATGATTTGATGAAACGAAACGATTGTTTGGACTTTGTTTTTCAATCAAGTCGAGAGCGCGCATAACGCGCATGGTTTGACCGTCCAAAATTTTAATCGAAAGTCTCATCATAGTTGCCAAGAATGGCATCGCACATATGCGCCACCCGCTTCATGGCTTTAACATCATGAACACGTACACAGTGTACCCCTTTGTTTATAGCGAATGCTACAGTCGCCGCTGTACCTTCCAAACGTTCTTGTGCATCGAGTCCTAATACGGCACCGATGGTTGATTTATTGGAAGTTCCCAAAAGGATCGGCCTGCCGAGCCTCGCAAACACATCCAGATTGCGCAGGAGCATCAAGTTTTGTTTTACGGTCTTGCCAAAACCAAATCCCGGATCAATCCAAATATGATCTTCGCGAATGCCTTTCGAAAGTGCATAGGCAACGCGCTCTTCCAAAAAATCGTATACCTCTTGTACCACATCCTCATAATGAGGATTAATTTGCATCGTTTGCGGTGTCCCAAGCATATGCATGAGAACACATAGAACTTGCTTTTCCGCGACCAGCTCCCCCATATTCGGATCATTTCTAAAAGCGGTAATATCATTAACCATGATAGCGCCATGCTCAATGGCATAGCGTGCGACGGTTGATTTGCAAGTGTCAACAGAAAAGGGACAGCCTGTATCGCCGGCGATTTCTAGGGCCGGTGCAAGCCGTTCAATTTCTTCTTGCTCGGAGACAGACCGTGCTCCGGGTCTGGAGGATTCGGCGCCTATGTCCAAGATATCCGCGCCATGGTCGACCAACGCCCGAATATGGGGAGCTATTTTTTCCACAGCGTTATAGTGACCGCCGTCGAAAAAAGAATCGGGAGTAGTGTTCACAACACCCATGACTTGGGTCTGTTGCGTGCTGTTCAATTGCAAGAAAAGCGTTTTATGCACGGACGAGAATCCCAGGCAAGATCTAAGATCGGTGTACAATAACCGGTCGCCAAATTTAATATCATTTAAGCGGTCTCGGGAACGGGACCTTCAGGGCTGATGTCTATGGGCGCCTCGGCAATGACAGGGCTTTCTTCCGCCGGTAGGGGCGGCGGCTCGGCTAAGGGCGGTTCCGCAGGCGCTATCACTTCGCGCTCAGGCAACACCTCTTTTCCGGCAGTTGCGATAATGATCTCGTCGATCTCGGCGGAAAGCAAGGTCTCTTTTTCAACTAAGACTTCGGCAATTTTGCGCAGCACCTCTTCATGGGTGGCGAGCATGTCGCGCGAGTCTTTATACGCATCTTCACATAAGCGATGGATCTCACGATCAACAGCCGCTGCCGTCTCTTCACTGAAGGTTCTCATTTTGGTGAAGTCGCGGCCCAAGAACACTTCTTCTTCGCCGCCGAAAGTCAGCGGGCCGAGATCGCTCATCCCCCACTCACAGACCATTTTATGCGCCAGTTGGGTACAGCGTTTCAGGTCGTTGGAAGCGCCGCTGGTATACTCGTTATAAATGATTTCTTCAGCGGCCCGTCCCGCCATCAATACGCGAAGCATGGCAAGGCAGTAGGAACGATTCACATTGTGCCGGTCTTCTTCCGGCAACGAGGCTGTAACGCCCAATGCCATACCGCGCGGAATAATGGTCACCTTGTGAACAGGATCACTGTCTTTGAGCAATTTACCAATAAGCGTATGCCCCGCTTCATGATAAGCGGTCATAAGTTTGTCTTTGGGATTCAAGACCATGCTATGCCGCGCCGGTCCCATGAGAACGCGATCCTTCGCATCTTCCATGTGCTTCATTAACACGGATTTTGCGTTTTCTCGCGCAGCGATTAATGCCGCTTCATTGAGCAGATTGGCAAGATCCGCCCCGGAAAATCCCGGTGTACCGCGGGCAACGATGGACATATCGACATCTTCCGCTAACGGCACTTTTTGGTTGCGCACATGGATATTCAAAATCTCCTGACGCCCTTTAATGTCCGGATTCGGCACGACAATCTGTCGGTCAAATCGGCCCGGCCGCAACAGCGCTTGGTCTAAAACGTCAGGGCGGTTGGTTGCCGCCATGAGGATCACGCCGTCGTTGACGTTGAATCCGTCCATTTCAACAAGCAGCTGATTCAGGGTCTGCTCCCGTTCATCATGGCCGCCGCCAAGCCCTGCGCCGCGTTGTCGCCCGACGGCATCAATTTCATCAACGAAAATGATGCACGGCGCGTGTTTGTATCCCTGTTGGAACAGATCACGGACACGGCTGGCTCCGACACCGACAAACATTTCCACGAAGTCAGAACCGCTCACACTGAAAAAGGGCACGTCCGCCTCGCCGGCAACTGCCTTAGCGAGCAAGGTTTTTCCGGACCCGGGGGCGCCTACCAGCAACACACCCCGCGGGATCTTTCCTCCAAGGCGTGAAAAACGTTTGGGCTCTTTCAAAAAGGCTACGATTTCCTGAAGCTCTTCCTTCGCTTCATCAACACCTGCCACATCCTTAAAGGTGACGGTTTTCTCGTTTTGATCTGCCATGCGCGCGCGGCTCTTACCAAAAGACTGCGCCTTGTTGTAGCCCCCCTGCATTTGGCGGAACATAAAGAACCACAGGAGCCCGCCAATCAGGATAATAGGCAGGAAATTCAGCAATACGCTCGGCCATAAGCTGCCCACTTTAAATTCAAAGGGCACTTCCTGCTCCTGCAATTGGGCGCGCCATTCGTCTCGGAAACTGTCCGTGTTGAATTCAACAGATACATTACCGTCCACTTGATTCTTGAACAATGCCTTTATATGGAAAAGTTTGGAACTGACCTCTTTCACGGATACAGATTCAATATTAGCAACAGTCAACTGTGCAACGAAATCCGACTCGCTTAAGGGCCGCTTATTATTTTGCCATTTGGAAAAATTTGATAAGGCAAGCACAAGAATGATGAAAAAAACAATCCAGAGTGATATGTGTTTCAAAAAATTATTCATACGTCTTTCACATGAGTTTTATGTCAGAAGATACCCCAATATAGCCTTAACTGGTTAATCATACCATATAGCGAAGGCTGTCTCAATTTCCCCTTGTGTTTCAGTCCTATTTCATCCGAAAATGCGGCGCCCGGATCTCGGCAAAACGCCTGATAACAGCCCCCGAAACACAAGATTATTGATCGACATAGCGCACAGCGATCGCCTATGTATCCGGTCAAAACTAATTTTACAATAAAAAAGCATGTTAGCGCCAAACCGGTACTAACATGCAACAAAATCAATCTTATTTAGATCAAAGTAGACTCAGCATTTTTTTCCGGTCTAGAGGTCTAACTTCTTCAACAATTTGTTCGCGCATTTTCTTTCCTTGATCCGTATCTTGAGGCGCCGAGATAAATTCCAGGCTAATTCCCAAACGTTCCGCGATTTTATGCGCCATAAGGGGCCAAACTACGCCAATGTCTGCGATAATGGGAACACTGCCTTCCAGTCGTGCAAACCCGGACATTTCCATGCGGAAAGGCACTTTAAATAGTTTCGTTTTGGGAAGACCCTGCGTGATAGCTTCTTGTACACCGCCGCCGCCGCGCTCTGCCTCCCAAACCGTATTCAAAGCAGGATCAAGATCAATTCGTATTAAGGTTTTGTCTTTTAAAGAAAAGGTATAGTGTCCAAAAAATTCTGACCATATACCGTGCCCCGTGTAGAGCTCCAAAGGCCCATCATGTACTTCTTGGGTGAGTGCTACGGCCGATTCAATAATGACATCGGCACTGCCCAGCATAGACGCCAGCCGATAGGCACGTTCATGAATACTGGTGGAGTCACCGATACACAGGCCAATGGTACCGCCGCCTACCAGTTGAGGTATTGTCACCAAGACGGGAAGTTTTTTTAGCGCACCCATACCGATCATGGTTCGGGGATCTGCGCCCAGCCCGGCAATCTCCTCAAAAGTGCGCCCGCGGCTTTGCGCCAAAATGCTGATCTCCTTTGACAGCCATTCTAAATACAAGCCCACAGGATAGCCCAAATTGCCGGCGGCCTTAATGATGGTTTTACCCTCGGCGTTGCGCAGACGCTCGACGAGATCCCTATCAAAAGGCATCACTTTGGCAATTGTATCTAATAAGGCGTCATCAGTGACCGATAATTCGAAGATGTTGCCGCGCGGCAATATTTCCGGCGCCAAGTCCAAATCTAAACCGGAACAACGCTTAACTTTGTCGAGGGTTCCGCCCATTTCATGGGCGACCACTGCGGAGCTGGTGGAAACGCCGTCCACGATCCCGACACGCATCAATTCCGCGATAAGTGTCGTTACACCTTCGTGAAGATTGGGACCGCTCCCGGTAACGACCACCACTTTTCCGCCGCGCTCTTTTGCTGTCACAATACGCTCTACAGATTCTTCGATTCGCTTTTGCGCCCGTTCATCTAAGCGCGATTCAATCTCCGTCATTAATGCAGGATCAAGAGACATGGCAAGACTCCCTTCATAGGCTGCGTTCACGCAGCATTTGTTCAGCACGCTCAAAATCTTCTTTGGTATCTATGCTAAAGCCATGGAAAAAAGTATCCGATACGGTAGATTCAGTGACACGGATGCGCAGCCCATGTTCAAGCCAACGCAGTTGTTCCAAGGACTCCACTTTTTCCAACATAGATGCAGGCAACTGTGTTAATTTGATAAGCGTGTCTTTGCGATAAACATAAATACCCACATGTTCATAGACGGTATGATCGATATTTTCACGAGGATAGGGAATGCGCGCACGAGAAAAATAAAGGGCGTTACCCGCCAGTGTGACAACCACTTTAACAACGCTTTAATCACTTATAATCTTTTCATCCTTCATAGGAAACATGAGCGTGGAAACATCAGGAGCATCGGCCTCGATCATGGGCTTCACCGCCTCATCAATCATAGACACATCCACAAAGGGCTGGTCGCCTTGGATATTGACCACAATGTCTGCATTGAGTTTTTCCGCAGCCTCGGCGACGCGATCGGTGCCGCTGGGATGATCAGCACGCGTCATCACCACCTTGCCTCCGAAAGATTCGACGGCTTCTGCAATGCGTGTATCATCCGTCGCCACACAAACACTTTGCAGCAACGTTGAGCGGCTGCATTGCTCATAGACCCGCTGAATCATGAGTTTCCCATTGATCGGAATCAATGGTTTTCCGGGGCATCGACTGGAACCGTAACGAGCGGGTATAATGCCTACGACTTTAATATTTTCCATTCCACTTTTCTCCTTTAGGTTTGTGACTATATATTCAGTACAATAACATACTGAAATAGGAAGATAAAAGTGTTATCGGGCGGATGATCGATTGCGAAGCATTCTAAAATAGCGCACTGCGTTGTCTTGAATCGAAAGGATAAACAATGATTCGAACCAACTGGTTGGATATTTCAGTCATTATTTTTTATTTTGCAGTCATTACAGGTATTGGCTCATGGTTCGCCACACGAAAATCACAGGATACAGAACAGTATTTTGTTGCAGGCCGATCTTATCCCGGTTGGTTGTTGGGTATCTCTCTCTTTGGCGCTACAATCAGTTCCATTTCCTTTATCGCCTATCCTGCCGATGCCTTCCGAACCGGTTATCTGCGTTTTGTCATCTGCCTTGCCCTGCCCTTTTCAGTTATGATCGCTTCCCGTTTTCTTGTACCCCTTTTTCGGCGTCGTCAAACAGTCACTGTTTTTGAATATCTCGAATACCGATTCGGCCCCAAAACGCGTGCCTATGGCGCGAGCGTTTTTATTATTTCCCAATGTTTCCGCGTCAGCTTGGTGCTCTTTTTAGTAGGTCTGCTTCTTCATAGCCTCACCGGCTGGAATGTGGCGGTTTGTATTCTTTTGGGCGGTATATTTACTGCCTATTACACCATTGCCGGCGGTATTCGTGCGGTGATCTGGACTGACCTTTTTGAATCGGCGATCCTAGTCGGAGGCGCGCTGCTGGTGCTTTCTGTGGTTATCTTTAAGATGCCCGGCGGTATTGCCCAAGTTTTAGCCATCGGTATTGAAGACAGCAAATTTATGCTCAACGAAATCGTCGATGGGAAATTGAGTCCCATCTCTTGGGGCTTTTCCCTTCGCAGCAAAACGGTGGTCATGCTCTTGCTCGTCGGTTTCTTCCAGTGGCTCCATGAGTATTGTGTCAACCAAGAAAACGTGCAAAAATATTGCGCTGCAAAAAGCCTGAAAGAAGCACGCCGCGCCTTGTGGCTGAACTGTTTCTTTTGTCTGCCCGGCTGGGCGTATTTTATGTTTTTGGGAACTGCATTCTATGCCTTCTACAAAGTGTTCCCCGACCCCGCCGTGACAGAGATGTTGAACGGCACCCGGAAAGCGGAAGAGATACTGCCCTATTTTGTGACGACCCAATTACCGCGGGGAACGATGGGATTGGCAGTAGCAGGTGTATTGGGCGCAGCGACGTCAAGTTTAGGCGCGGCTTTGAACAGTATTTCGGCTGTAACCGTAACCGATATTTATAAGCGCCATATGAATCGCAACGCCGACGAACAACACTGCATGCGCGCCGCACGGTTCATTACTTTTATAGCCTCCTGCATTATGGTGGGCGGTGCCTATTTCCTCTATAAGGCAGACACCTTAACGCTTCAGGATTTGTGGGCAGAATTTCAATCGATCATCGCCGGCGGTGTGCTGGGCTTATTTGTGCTCGGCATTTTTACGGTTCATGGCGATGGACGTGCTGTTGGCGCAGGGATTCTTTTCGCCGTACTTTTTTCCGCCCTTGTCTCCCTCTCACGGCTGGGCTGGACCCCCTCCTCTGTTTCCGACTTTATGCAAGCTCATTTTGAAGCCTATTACACGGGCTTGGTTGGAAATATCATCATGTTCTTGACGGGCTATGGGCTTGCCAGAATCTTAAGCAAACGAACAGCAAGCCTTGAAGATCTCACGGTGTGGACCATGGATACAAGCAACCCTGCAAAGTGACTGCGAGGGCTGCACCCGTCTTCGGTCGATTCCGTTAAAGGATTACTTCTTTTTCAGGTGGGCCACGTAGGCGGCTACACGCTCCTGACGGTACTCATGAGCAATCTCTTCCAAGCTCTCGCCGGCCGCATTCTTTATATCAAGCGACATTCCGCGATTTGTAAAAAGACTGATAATTTGACCATGCCCAAAAACAGCGGCTGTATGTATGGGCAAGTCACCATAACTGTCTTTGATCTCGGGGTCGGCTCCGTGATCAAGGAGCCACTCCGCTTCATCGCGACGCCCGAGCATGGCCGCCACATGGAGCGGGGTCATACCCGTAACATCCTGCGCGTTAAGGTCTGCCCCACGCTCTAACAACAGGTTGAGCATATCCATTTGTTTGTAGGTAACAGCGCGGTGCAGAGGCGTCTTTTCCTTGGCATCTAACGCGCCTATCAGTGCAGGATCTTTGTCGAGAAGATCTTTTACACGCGCCTCATTACCGCGGGCGACCGATTCATGAATGCTGGGCGTGCAACCGGAAAACACACACAAGGCTATTACAAAGATCAGTAAAGGGGCGCGCCTTATGAAACTGGAAACGCCCTTGGAAGCAGGCTGAAAAGAAGCCGATTCTTTATTTTCAGTAACGCTTTCATTGCCTTCCGTAGCCAGGGAACGAATCATCTCTCTTTTTTGATCGCTATTTCTACACGAAACCTTCAATTGATTTTGACTCCGCTCTAAGTAAAACTGCCTTTACTTGTTTTTATTGTTCTAATGGCTATGATCTCATGAGATCATCTCTATTGTAAAGGGATTCTTCATTGAAAAGAAAATGCCTCGTCCTGAACCCGTAAATTTCCAAGACGAGGCAATGATTAAAGAAGGATATTTATTCTGCCGGAACTTCAACTGCAGGCGCAGAACTGTCTGTATCTATCACGATAGATTCCGCCGGCACTGCGATAGCTGCGTCTGCGGCATCGTCAGGGATAACAACGGACTCAACAGTCTCTGCCACGTCTTCAG
>JAAYJI010000314.1 GCA_012523015.1 Candidatus Hydrogenedentota bacterium | reverse complement strand
TGCACCAATACTGCCGCCAATGCCGCTAGGTGCATCTGTGCCTCCTGCCCGATGTTGAAAAACCCGTTGCGCTCGCACACAGCGAACGAGAGGGCAATGAACAGGATGGGTACGGCGAAGCGCAGGGTGAGATTGAGATAATAGGCGCTACCGAAAGCACCGTTCCACAGGGCTTTGAAAGCACCGAATGGGTCTTCGCCCACCAAGGCCACTACGAACCCTACCAGTAGCAGAGCCAATGCAAGCGCAAGAACCGAGGAGAGTAGCGATTCAAGCTTGTCATTTTGAAGTAGCCTTCTTACTTTTTCCATCCCTACAACTCCGCTCCGCTTTGGGCAACGGCGCCGCCCATGTACAATCCGATTTCTTCCTCGCTGGTGTTGGTGGGATCGGAAATCTCGCCGGAAAACGCTCCCTCGTACATCACCAAGATGCGATCGCTCAGGGCAAGCAGTTCCTCCAGATCGGCGGTGACCAGCAAAATACCGGTATTCTCAGTTTTTGCTTGGAGCAGTTGCTCCCGTACGTAATTGATGGCACCGATGTCCAACCCGCGCGTCGGATGGGCCACCACCAGCCCATCCGGCTTCTGCGCTAACGCTCTGGCCAAAATAAACTGTTGCAGATTTCCGCCCGACAGCGTTTTTGTTGAGGCACCTAGCCGGGCGCCGTATATATTGTATTCCTCGATGATTTGCGTTACCTCGGTGTCGATGACTTTTCGCCTCAGCATGCCGTACCGTGAGAAGCGGGGCGCGGACTCCTGCCCACATATGTAGTTTTCCTGTAACGTGGAAGAAAGGGATACCCCTAAGTTTATCCGATCCTCCGAAACATAACCAAGACCCTTTTTGCGGCGGGCGTGGGTATCCATCCTAGAGATGTCTTCGCCGCCCAAGCGGATGACGCCATGGTTTTGCCGTGCAAAGCCCATGATAAGGCGGATCAACTCATGCTGGCCATTTCCCTCCACGCCCCCGATGCCCAAAATCTCACCGCTACGCAAGGAAAAGCTAATGCCACGAATCAGGGGTTTTTTCTCGTTGATGTCGTAATAGTGCAGGTTATCCACCGACAGGACCGTCTATTCTCCAACAGTGTGGTGACGGCTTTCAATCATTTCAAAGCCGGCCTTCCCAATCATGGCAGCCGCAAGTTTTTCGCGGGTCACGCCCTGCATTGAATCCCACTTTCCTACCACTAGACCCCTGCGCATCACGGTGGTGCGGTCGGCCACAGCGATCACTTCGTTCAGCTTGTGGGATATATATATGATAGCTTTGCCGTCGTCCTTCAGTGTCTGGATGATTTCAAACAACTCTCGGGACTCCCGGGGAGTCAGCACGGCTGTGGGCTCGTCAAATATGAAAATTTTTGCTCCTTGGTACAAGGCCTTCACGATTTCAATCTTCTGTCGCTCCCCCATAGAGAGATCCTTAAGAAGCTGGCTGGGACGCACTTTCATTCGAAGTTTAGTGGCCAAAGTGCGTATGTCCTCGGAAGCCTTGGCGTAATCGACACAACCCAGCCGACTACGAGGTACGTTGCCCAAGATAATGTTCTCCACGATAGACATGTGGGTAATTTGCATGAAATTTTGATGTACCATCCCGACCCCGGCTCGAATGGAGCTTTTCACCGACGTGACGCAGGGCTTTCCGTCCACCAAAATAATCCCGTTGTCGGGAGCATACATACCGTACAGTAGACGCATCAGAGTGGTTTTCCCCGCTCCGTTTTCGCCAATCAACGCATGCACTTCACCATAATTCAAGTCGAAGCAGACATCTTCATTAGCTTTCAACGACCCAAAGCTTTTGCACGCGTTGCATATTTCCACCGCTTTACCCATTGCACCCCTCTCTGCACCGACCTCAAGTTATAGCCTGTACTATCACCTATATACAAGATAGCCATGAAATTGACTTTCGTCAACACTGTCGAACTTTTATCTGTGGAAAAACTATTCACTAATACGTTAATATTTCTATAAATCAAGAGGTGTTTATGCAAAACGGAAAATTCTCTATTGAAATTTACGGTAATATAGGGTCTGCTGAACCGTTAACTACCGGACGGAATCGGCCTCATGAATGCGAATGAGAGGCGGTAAAACCTCCAAAAAAGCGTCCGGGAAAAGAGGTCAAAAAGATCTCTGAGGATCTTTTGCAGGTTCATCACCAAGATGGAGAGATGAATCTGTGTTTCACTGGTCTCCTTGA
>JAAYJI010000313.1 GCA_012523015.1 Candidatus Hydrogenedentota bacterium | reverse complement strand
CTAATGGGCTTTTAAGACAATACTTTCCCAAAAAGACTCGTTTTGATACAATTTCTGAAGAGCAGTTACAAAGGGCTGTTCAAGATTTAAATAATAGACCAAGGAAAACACTTAATTACAGAACTCCTGCCGAAGTCTTTTTTCAGGAAAGGGTTGCAATTCGAGTTTGAACCTGCGAATACTATAATTTCCCCCCTCCAATAGTATAACTCTTTTAAATATTTTGTGGTATAATAGAATGCGGGTATAAAAGGTATTCATAAGTTCAGGTTTTATCGTTTGGGTGTTTGATGTGGATGTGTCCTATTGAGTTTTTGATGTGATTTTATCGTATATCTGCGGATATGTTGAATATGTTTGGTATTGCTATTATTTATATGGCCTTTATTTGAAGAGGACAGTCATTATGAAATTAAAATTGTTTGTGCCTATTCTTGCCGTTGTTTTTGTAATTGTTCCTCTGCAGCACACATTCGCCTATGATCCGGTGCCGGGTCCGAACTACGCCGGGTGTTTAGATCGGCCCATGCCCTTTTCTAAACTTCCCGTAATTGATTTGGCTACTGGAAAAGAAAACACTCCGGTCAAGAAATGGCCTGTTCCGGGCGAATATGACTTTTGTGCTTATATGGATACGGCTTACTGTTCTATGGAAGCAATAACAAGTTTACAACCCAGCCTGTTGGAGTTTGTCGGTCTACTTCAGTGTTTGGACGGAGACATGAACGGACCGGTGAACTTGGCAGAAGAAATTCCCATGACGCCCAACGGCATTCCCGACGGCACGGCGGAACTTGCCATTGTTGCGGCCATTCTTAACGATCCCGGGCATGCCCTTTATCAGGAAACCTTGGAGAAGTTTCAGCATAATGTTAATGAAGCCAAATTCATACTGATTCAGGCGTATATGCATATGCCGCCCCTAGGATCTTTTCCCGGCGGCGACATGCGGGCAACGATTCGTCTCTTGGTTCCATATTTATCCGGTTCTTTGTTGTCTCTTATGGGTGCTTATGGCGTACTTGGAGATGATGATTCTCTTAATATGCTGGATGCTTTATTGGAGACGCTGCAATCTTTTCTCGCGAATTTGCCCTTGCCGGAAGGGGGCGTGCGAGCTATCCTCCAATCGGTTCCCGCGTTGAATCATGAGGGGGATGCCAATAACGATGGATTTACCAACAGACAAGCCTACGAGTATTTTGTGGAGCATCTGGGCTACAGTGAATATGAGTACAGCCTTTTTGCTGTAAGTCCGGATTATCCTATCGATCTCATGCAGGTTGATGGCGGCGGTGTGTTTGTCTTTGGCAGCACGATGGAGTTGACAGCGGTCATAGATGGTTTAGTCGCTGAAGCGTTGGATCCCTACCAATATACGTGGTATAAAGATGGTTTGCCGATTCCTGAAGCGACAGAAAATATGCTGATTCTAGACAATGGCAGTGAAGCCGATTCCGGGCTTTATGAGGTCAGGGTGCCCGTGCGATGGCTTTTGGGCGATGCGCCGGGAGATCCCTTGATTGTAAGTGCGTCGGTATATGTGCAATTTGTAGCTCCCGTGCCGCTGATACCCGGCGTCGCATGTTTGTTCTTTGTTGCCATATTTATAACATGCGTCTTTTGTTTTTCCTTTTACCGACAAATTACGATTAGAACGTAACTAAAACGGTTCTCACAGGTAAAAAATCATTATTCCGTGTCCTTTTGATAAAAATATTTAAACGTGCCCGGTGCGATGTTCGGTGTTGTCTTAACACAATTTTACTCTTTTTTTTCAGGAAAGAGTTGCAGTTTGAGTTTGAACCTGCGTATAATTTCAGCATATAAATTAGAGTAATTGCGTTGGTGTATATTGGATTTGTATAACATTCCTTTTTTGGGGAATACGTGATAATTATTTTTAAGCTTGATTATGAATGAAAGGAGAGATGGAAATGTCTAGGATCTACCAATTTTTATTACTGATTGCAGTCGTTTTCTTGCCGTTCCCTTTGTTTGCAGTAACCGGGGAATGTGCTTACTGGGATGCAGATTTTGAAGAACCAACCATGAATATTGGGGGCGAGGCCATTGCCGGCGCTTTTGCTATTGTAAATATGGCGGTGCCTGCTGATTATGAAGGCGAGCTTGACTTGGACGATCCCAATTATATCTATTATTACCCCAAAGGCGGCGGTCCACAGATGAAGGTGAAGCGTCAGCCTCTTTCATTTTCTCTTCCTTATAAATTGTGGGATTTTGACGAAAACAGTATTTATGACAGTATTCAATTTGCTCTTTTAACGGAATTGTTGTGTTTGCCGGATTCTGTGCAGCATCCTCTTGTAGATCTTACTGCATTGCGCGAGGCAATGCAAGAAAACGAATCCATGGTGGAGGACTTGGTTTCGCAGGTTTTAGATAGTTACGACCAACTGGCTACAATAGAACCTATTTTACTTAACTTGAGTAACGGCATGAAGTCTAAGTGGACAGCAGCGGGGATTCCTAATCCTAATTTACCGATTGATGACCCCAATATTTTTCTCTCCAAAGAGATCTCGGGGCCATTTGTTTCTTTAACGTGGATGGGTTTGGCCAATTCTTTCGCCAGTATGAATAATTCTGTGGAGGATATTATACTATACTGGTCCGTTGGGCAGTCTGTATTAAACAATCGGGCTACCACACAACTGCTTGCTGCAGTCTTTGGACTGCTTACGCCTGACAGCTGGAATCAAATGATGTCGATGTCGATATTTACCAGTATTGAATTGACCTTGCGTTTGGGCGAATTTGATTGGGACTATCTTTTCGACAAATTTTTCCTTGACTCGACTATGGCAGAAGCTTTTGCTGAAGCGGTCACCGAAATGGATTTGACTCCTGATCTTATGCCGACTGAAGAGAGTGCCGGATCCTTTGGCTGGGAAGACTTGATGAACAGCTATACCGGCGAGGGTGAATTTATTGACGATACTTTGGAGAACACTTATTGCGGTGAAAAAGCCCGCGTTGTACAGGCAATTCACGGCAGTGTGTCTTTTGATGTTTGCCAGAACGATGCGCTTTTTTTCGAGGATTTGGCTTTCAAATCTATTACCCCTTATGCTGACATTACAGCACCCTATCCGGATTTTGAATATTCATTCGCTGCTGTATAAACAGGGGAAGACTGCAGTAACGCGCTTGCTTCTGTTGTTATTGATGCGGAAGAACCCGGTCCGTATACCATCGTTCTTTTGGGTACGGAAACGGAACCAGAAATATTTGTTGTGAATGATGTTATTGCCGCGCCCAAAAACGGTATGGCGAAACTTCGCTTTGTCAATGTTAATACTGATGAGCGTGTATTGAATGTAATGGCCGGCGGGGCTGTGGATGCCCTTTTCTCGGAAGTAGCCTATAAAGGGGTGAGTACTGCGATTGAAATACTGCCCGGAGCTTATTCCTTTGATTTTGTTGATGCCGATAAAGGCAACAAAGCGCTGCCGCCGGTGGATATGGTTCTGCACAGCGGTTCTGTTTATACGCTTTTCGCACTGGGCGGCAGTGATTCCCTTGAGATGGAAGTCAGTACAGATATTCTGGCACCTTCCTTAGTCAGTATTGATGAGCCGTCTCGTGTTTCTTATTTTGTGGGTGAGTCCTTGACTCTTACAGCGGAATTGGATAGCAGTGCCAATCCCGTCGCATATGCCTGGTATCGGAACCAAGATCTGCTTCCTGAAATGACAGGTGATACACTAGCGATTTCGGATCTTGACGTTTCAGATTCCGGGCGATATACGGTTGTCGTTACTGCGAGTCTTGATGAAGACAAGGGCATTACGCAGCTCAGCGACACATCTCCGTTAATTCAGGTTTTTGATCCTCAATTTGACGTGACGGGTGTTGGAAATATCAAATTCGGTGAAGCCATTCATCTTGTTGCTGCCGTAGATGGCTCTGATCCGGTTGCGTTAACGTCGTCCGGTGTAAGTTGGTACAAAGACAGCCTCTTGGTCGGTTCCGGCGATGAATTCACCGTGCCTTACGCCGCATTGAGTGATGCCGGTGTTTATGAGGCTGCAGAAGAGATTGCCATTGCCGGTCACCCGGATGCGAGCGTGACCTTATCGGCGCAGCACATGGTTACTGTTGATGGTCCCCAAGTCAATATTACGGGTAGAGATCGGATTAAACCGGAAGAGTCCATTAACCTTCTTGCGAACCTCTCCAATCTCGGAACAACACCCTTGGTGAACAGTTATGTGTGGACCCGTGATAATGATGGCAATACCGAAGTGTTGTCGACGAATCCCCAAATGATTATTAATCATGCCACCATTGATGATTCAAGCTTATATAAAGTGTTGGTTGCCTCCGCCGTCGCTGCAGACCCGGGCATTACAGCTTACAGTTCTGCCACGCGCTATGTACTTGTGACCGATCAACAAATACCGGTTGGCAGTTTGGCAGGCTTGATTCTTTTAGGAGCTTTGGGCGCGCTGGGCGGACTGGCAGTGAAAAAACAAAAATAAAGGGAGATGAATAGCGCATTTGCAGCGGCAAAGCGTGGTACTCCGTGATTCGTAATTTTCAAAAGCCCCGTCGGTTTCAAAAAGCCGGCGGGGCTTTCTCATATTTTTTTCAACTCGATAAAAAGAAAGGGAAATTTACGGGCGCTTAAATTCTGGGAAAGAGCGGGTGCATGGGTTCCGCCATACGTTCTAAGGTTTTGGTTTCTTGGGGTGTGATGGGCGGTAGGTCATGCGCCAAGGACAGGGCAAGCCGATAACAGCCCTCTTCACCGGGCGGCAGCATACTCACGACACCTTGTTGGCTGAATGTCCACCGCAGTGCAAGCCGCGCTTCACCAGCTTCTTCAATAGGCTCATACCAACGTCCGGGATGTTCTGCCGGTTGGGGATTTTCTTCGCTCCATTTTTGGCGTGCCATGGCTTTCAAGGCAATGCAAGGCAGTTCTTTTTCGTGGGCATATTGGAGTACGTTGGGACCAAATCCGGCTTTTAGGGCGGGTACATAACTGACGGGGAAATAAAAGAAATCGAAGGTGTAACGTTCCATGGCCGCTAGTGCCGCTTCGGTTGAATGGGCTGAAAAGCCCAGGAAACGGATGTCGCCTTGTTCCTTTTTTTTCAGCGCCCAATCCATGACACCGCCGGGATTAAAGGCGGCGTTTACATCTTTTTCCACATCTTGAATACCGTGAATAAGATAGAGATCAAAATAATCGGTGTGATAGATGCTGCAGGATTGGGCGAAGTCTTTTTCGGCTTCCTCAGCAGCACGTTCCCGTGTTTTGGAGCTGAGTATAATCTTGTCGCGAAGGGGGCGTAAGACAGGGGCGAGTTTTTCTTCCGTGTTGCCATAGGAAGCGGCGCCGTCGAAGAAATTAACGCCTTGTTCCAGCGATTCGTGGACGACGCGTTCCACACTTTCCGGGTCGCGGTTTCGTGCCACCAACCCGCTGAAACCGATAGTGGACAGCTTCAATCCCGTTTTGCCGAGGGGGCGTTGGGCTAGTGTCGTTGTTGCAGGGCGCGACCGGGAACAAGAAGAGGATAATAGGATCGCTGCCGAGCCCGCCACGGTATTTATAAAGCTGCGCCGTTTCATGGTTGCTTCTCCATCGTTGTATTAAAATCTATACATGCTTCAGTATAGGGCTTATGGGATTTGAAAGTCCATGGGATCGATGGTATAAAGCGGGAAACAATTGGAACAACTGACCATACTTTTATGTTTTCTAATTAGCATCTCGAATTTTACTATGTTATGATGCATATGAGTTATGGGGTACTGTGGGATTGTGTGCCTCTGTTACGAATTTATACAGTTAAGGAGAGTTTCGGTGAAGAGACAAATTGCAATGTATTTATGTGTGTCCCTATTGGTTTGTGGGTTCGTTCCGCTTCGCAACGAAGCATGGAGTGAAGCGGTTCCTGAAGGCTTCACATCGCTTTTTAATGGCGTTGATTTTTCCCATTGGAAAGTACCTGAAGGTGACAATGGACATTGGCGCATCGTAGATGGCGCTATTGATTGTGATGCGCTCAGTGAAGCGCCGGGCGAAAAGTCGCTTTGGAGCGAATCTGAATACGGTGATTTTGTGCTGCAGCTGGACTGGCGTATCAAAGAGACACCTTACCTGAACCCGAAGGTTCCGATTATCATGCCCGACGGCAGTCATAAGCTAGACGCTTCCGGCAAGGAAATCAGAACGACTGTACCCGATTCAGATTCCGGTATTTATATCCGCGGTTCATCGAAGGCGCAAATTAATATTTGGTGCTGGCCCATCGGTTCGGGGGAAGTCTACGGCTATCGCATGGATAATAAAATGCCTGCGGAAGTGCGTGCCGGTGTGACACCGAAAGTGAATGCAGATCATAATATTGGGGAATGGAACCGTTTTGTCATCACCGTTAAAGGGGATCTTCTGACCGTGGAATTGAATGGTACCGTTGTGCTTGACGAAGCCCAATTGCCGGGTCTGCCCGAAACGGGACCGATAGCACTACAACATCACGGTTCGAAAAGGAACGGCGTGTGGGTCAGCCCGCCGTCGTTGGTACAGTTTAAAAATATTTTTATCAAGCCTCTAGACTAATTGTTGATGGACTTTGTATGACCTGCTTCCACCGTATCGGCGGAGGCAGGTTGAAGCGCTTTGCCGCGCGTGCTCTTAACAGAAGTGTTTGTGTTGTTATGCCTGAGAAAGGGATGCGTTATGAAATATAACCGCAGAATGGTAGTGTTGATTTTGCTTCTCGGATTGGGGTGTGGTTTTCGCGCGGAAGCAATTTCCTTGGATGAATATGAGCGCGGATCTCTGGAGCAACAAAAGCAAATCGATTTCTTGTTGATGCGTGGCAGCGTGGAAGAGATCAACGCAGTGTGTTCCGGTCCCGGTTTGGGAGCCATCGATACTGCCGCCGGCGATCCTACGCCCGCCGAAGCGCTGCACGTGGTGGGCTCTTTCCCTCCACAGGGCAGGAAGCCGAGCGATGAACTCATCTTTTATTTCAGTGAAGCGATCGCGCCTCTTGCCGCATCTGACCAGCTCCGTGCCGCTGTCGTTCTGGAGCCGAACATTGCCGGTAAAATTTATATTTCAGGTAATACGATCCGTTTTTATTCGCCGTGGCTGCCCTTATTGCTGGAAAATCCAAAGGTGAGCCGTGTCAGCGCCACGATTCATCCGGATTTACGTTCGGTCACGGGGAAGCGGCTCGCCGCGCAGGAACGCAGCGTGGTTTTTGATGAATCGTCGTGGCTTCGTGTCGAGCAGGTGTTGTTCTTAAATACGAGCAAGACCGGCGTTTTCTTGAGCATGCAATGGAATCATCCTGTGTCGTCGGATGGCTTGCAGACGGCGTTGATTGTACGTGACGGTGACGGCGAAGAGCTGCCATGGTCGGTGCATTCTGTCGGAGATGATGTTTCTAGTACGTGGGAACTGGAATTACCTTTATCGGCTAAATTTCCCGTACGCTTTGAAGCGCCTTCCGGGCTGCGTTGGGGCCCCGACCAAGACTATATTTCTGATCCTGTAGCGGAGAAATTCCCGTCGAGCTCGTTCTTAGAATGTACAGACCAGTATTATTTGCCTGAAGATAGTCCTCAACTAATACTTGAATTTTCGGAGCCGATCGCTATAGAACAGTTGTTAAAGACGCTGGAGGTAAAGGATCTTTCCGACGGGTCGGCGGTTGCGCTTCGATTTCTACGGGCGGTAGAAAATCGGTATGAATTCGATTTTAAATTGGGTGAAGGGGTTGCTGCGCCGGAACAGATTGCGTTGCGGCTGCCGAAAACCTTGGCTTCCTCCAAGGGAAGCACGATTCTGGGCAGTGATGAAGAGCTGCGGATTCCCGACACGGTCGGTGACGGGGGTTTTCGTGAAGAGCCGTCCGGCGTTACAGAGCTCCGTGCCGATTTTTGGTATTGGGATCGTGGCAGCGTGGATGGTTATATCTTGCCGTTGAACTTTTCTGAACCGGTCTCTGCAGAGGCATTGAGCAATCACTTGCGTGTGTCGCCGCCGGTAGAAAATCTCCGGGTCGAAGCGGGCTCTTATCCCTCCCAGATGTATGTCAAAGGCGATTGGCGCTCTCAAACAGATTATGTGCTGCATTTTTCGGCGGGCCTGAGTTCAGTAAACGGCAAGGCTCAGCTAAATGAAGACGCGCATATGACGATTCAGCCCACTCCCTTTGAATCGGGTGCTGAACTGGATTCGCCCGGTCTCTATTATTTTCTGAGAAAAGAAGCGCTGCCCCCTAAAGTGAAGGGGCGCAATTTAGACGAGGTTAACGTAGGTCTCGCCCGTGTTTTCCCGAATAATCTTCCTGTCTTTGTTCGTGACTTTTGGAATTATAGAGAGGACGGATCTTTAATTTCTAATTACGCGGAAGAATTGGGAAGCATGAAAATAAAGCTTCCGCAAGGACAAGACAAAATGGTGGAGGAGGAGGTGAATCTCGAAAGCTTGATGCCCAAGGACAAGCGCGGTGTGTTCATGATGACTGTGGATCCCGTCTATAATTGGCGTAATGGGCAGCGCCTGCTCGTGTATACGGATATGGGCGTTCTCAGCCACTGGAATGATGAATCGTTAATCGTCTTCGTTCACGATCTCTTTACGCTTGCGCCGGTCTCGGGAGCACAGGTGAGCATCTACTCGAAGAAGTTACAGTTGTTGGCCACGATTAACACCGATGAGAAAGGTATCGCCGAATCACAAAAGTTTGACAAAAAACTAGGAGAACCGTCGCTCCTCGTCATTGAAACAGCCGATGATTGCACCTTCCTTGATTTACAGGAAAAGGCTTCCTTGCGTACGCCGTTCACGCAGCAAATGCCCTTTTTTGATCCGGAAGGATATGACGGCTATATTTATTTGGATCGGAATCTCTATCGGCCCGGAGAACCGGTGCATATGCGCTGGATCGTGCGGACCAACTATGTAGATGCCCTTCCCAATGTTCCGCTCCAGCTTCGCGTTGCCAATCCTCAAGGCCGCTGGATTCACGAATCGCCCATTCTCTTATCGGAATGGGGCACGGGTCATATGGATTTTCAAACGGCGAAAAATTTCCCTACCGGTAAATACCGCGTTGAATTGAGTGTACCCGAATCAGATACTTCCTTAGGTTCCGCCATCTTTAATCTGGAAGAATTCGTTCCCAACCGGATGCGTGCAAAGGCTGTCTTCAACCAAGAACGGATCAGTGTGGGTGAAACAGCCATGCTTTCCGTGACGGCGGAGCATCTCTTCGGCGGCGCGGCATCGGGTCGTAAAACGGAAGGCCGCGTCTTTTTGAATCCTATCCGTTATGAGAGTGCTCAATGGCCGGGCTATATTTTTGGCAATGAAGACAGTCTCGAGGAACATTTGTTTTTGCTTGGAGAATCGGAAAGTGACGGACAAGGCTATTCCGAATTCGAATATCAGTTTAAGCCTACCGAAGACATTACCATGCCTGTGGAGGTGGTTGGCAGCGGGCGCGTACTGGAGCTTGGCGGCCGTGCGGTCACCGATATGACGAAAATACTGGGCATTCCCGATACGATTATGGTGGGCGTGGCGGCGGTTCCTATGGAAAGCCAAGAGTCCCTTCAGGTGCATGTCCTTGCTCTGGACAGCGATGAGACGCCTGTGCCTCTGGACACACTTACCGTGACGCTGGAGAGACGGGAATGGAACTATTATTTACGTCGATTCAGCGACCACAACGAGCCGCGCTGGGATGCCGTATATCAGCCGGTTCAGGAGTTTACGGTTCCTTTGGAAGAAGGTCAGGGTACCCTTACCTTGCCTTACCCGTCCTATGGTGAATATCGGCTTCGTGTGCATAGCAAGCTAACGCAGATGTACAGCACCCTTCTGTTCAACCGTTGGTGGAACCGCTTGAGTTTGGAGTCTCAGGCACGTCCTGAACTCATTCGATTGACCTTGAATCAGGAACTGTATCAGGCAGGTGATTCCCTCGAACTGCGCATTGAATCCCCTTATGACGGTGTCGCGTATATCGTTGCACAGGGCGATCATCTTCATACATGCTGGACGGTTCCTGTTGTGGAAGGGGAAGCGAAAACGGATATTGTTGTTCCGCAGGCGTGGTTTCCCAATACATGGCTGCAAGTGACGGTGGTTCGCAATGCTGAAGATAAGGCGGTGAGCCATTATCCTTACAGCAGTTTCACGATGATCGATGTGCCTCTTGACGATCCGACGCGCCGTATAGAGACGGTCTTTGTCGATGTTCCGGAGCAGATGCTGCCTTCTCAAAACTTGGAATTCACGATCACAACGAAAGACAATGGGGGCAATCCTATAGCCGCGGAAATTACCGTTGCCGCTGTGGATGAGGGCATACACAGTATCTTGGGTTATGACAATCCGGATCCCTACAGCTACTTCCAACGGTCTCGAAAAATGGAGGTACAGCAAGCACACTATTATGACAAGGTTTTCTATGACACCACTTCTTCTGCGGAAGGGGGCGATATGATGCGCCGCTTGGGCATCAGTTCCCAAGTGGATGAAAACTGGATACGTCCTGTTGCTCTTTGGACAGGTACGGTGCGAACGGATGCTTCCGGGCGCGCCGCCCTGTCGTTGAAAGTGCCGGAATTCACCGGACAATTGCGCTTGGTGGCGGTCTCTGCCAATGGCAGTGCTGTGGGCGCGGCAGACAGTACTGTTTTCGTGAAGCGCCCCTATATGCTGCGCAGTTCCATGCCTCGCTTTGCCCTTGCCGGTGATCGCTTTGAATGTACCGCTGTGGCGATGAATCTCACGGATACGGAAGTCACAGCCCTGGTGCGATGGGAGGCTTCCGCTTCGTTGTCGGGGTCGGGTGAAGAGAAATTGAGTCTTGCGCCGGGCGCTGAAGCCATGTTCCGCGCGCCTATACAAGCGGCGGAAGTTTCAGGACAAGGTCATTTGCTATGGACCATGACGGTGACCGATCTTCAGGGCAAGGTACTGGATAATTTGGTTGAAGAGGCGCCTCTTCCGGTGCGGCCGCCGGCGGCCTATGAGACACAAACGCAGCTCACTGCGATCATGCCCGGTGAAATGGCTCGTTTTGCGAATGAACAGTTCCAAGTTGATCCCGGGTTGTATACACGCGTAGAAATTACGAGTGATCCGATTTTACAGGCACGGCCCGCCTTGAAATATTTGCTGCAGTATCCCTATGGCTGTTCTGAACAGATTGTATCGCAGGCGATGCCCTTGTATTTGTTGAAAAATTATGCGCGTCTATATGAAGAACCTTTTGTAGGTGACTTGGATTCCACGCAGCTCGGTCATGCTGTAGACCGCTATATTATGGATGCTGTAGAGAGTCTTTTGTCACGGCAATTGACGGGCGGCGGAATCAGTTTCTGGCCGGGTGAAGTGCAGCAGGATCCCTATGTATCCGTCTATGCCTTGCATTTCTTGACCTTTTTACAGCGAGACCATGCTGTTCCCATTAATAGGGGCTCCTTTGAAAATTTGCAGGCTTATGCTGCCCGGCTTATGAAAGATGATCGCGGCGATATTACCTCGAATTTTTATCTTCGTGCCTACGCCTGTTATGTACTTGCTTTGGGTGGTAATCTGGAGGCAATAGAATATGTCTCCCGCTTTGACGGGATTCCCATGTGGAAATCAGCGCGTTATCTCTTGGCCGCGGCTCGTGCGCTCCATTCAAGTACGCCTCGAGCTGCCTTGAAAGAACTGGAGGAGGCGCGGGTATACAAAGACAGTGGGCGCAGTGGTTCCGGCACATTGAATTCGCCGATTCGTGACGCGGCCATCCGTCTGATCTCACTTCTCCATATGGATGCTCCCGAAGAATACTATCCGGAGCTTTTAGCGCCCTTGGCAAGTTATCTTGGCAATAAAAAAGGATATACCACGCAAGAAAGCGCTTTTGCCGTGACCGCTTTGGGGATGTTCCTGGAGAGAGATCATTTTGATCCCGATACGGCGTCCATTCGGATCGTTGATGCTGACGGCGAACGTACAGTCAGTGCGGGCGACATCTTTACAAAGGTCGTAGAAGGCAAAAGCGCGCAATATGAAATTCACAATGAGGGCGGCTCACCGGCTTATGTCTATTTGGAGCGGGCAGGTATTCCGTTGATGCCGTCCCGGGAGCCTGTAGAATCGGAATTATCGCTTTCCAGAAGATTTTATGACGAAGACGGAACGCCCCATTTGGATAGCAATTTCAACCATGGATCCCAGTATCTGGTAGAACTCAGTATTAACCCTGAATCCTCCACGGAGAATTTGCTCATTACAGATTTGCTTCCCGCCGGCTTCGAAGTCGCCAATCCGCGTTTGGAGGTGGACAAGTTGTTGGCCGAACAGCAAGCCCAAGACGATGATTCGAATGGCGCGGTTATTGTTAAAGGAAGCAATGCGCGCGTTATCGTCACGCCTGACTTTCTTGAGGTTCGTGATGATCGTCTTGCCCTTGCACTGAATCAAGTGCAAGGAGACCGTTATATCTTTAGATACCTAGTTCGTGCCGTGACGCCGGGCCGGTTCACCTACCCCGCGCTCCATGGTGAGGGTATGTATAGCCCCAGTGTCCGAGCGAGCACGGTGCCCACGGAAATCACCATTCAGTGAGACGCCTAGTGAGAAGCATGCGTGTTAAGATTCTCGGCGCAGCAGGCTTGTTGCTTGTGCTGTCGGCAGTCTGTATGCTGCCGTCTGTGCAAAGAGGCTTGCTGCGCCTTGTCGGACGCGCCCTGCCTGCCGTGGACGGAGCCGCGTATCTGCAGCCCAATCCATCGCCGGTCTTGCTTGATCGTAATGAAAGGGTTCTTGCCGCCTTTTTAAATGAAGAAGAGCAGTGGTCCTTTCCTGTGCCTTTGGAAAAGATTCAGCCCCAATTAATTGCGGCAACTTTGGCGGCTGAAGACAAACGCTTCTACAGCCATAGCGGCATTGATGTATATGCGGTGTTGCGTGCTGCTTGGGCGAATCTTCGCTATGGCGGTGTTGTATCCGGCGCGTCCACATTGACCATGCAAGTGGTAAAGCCCATGCTGTCTCAACGGGGATTCTTGGGCAAACTGGAACAAGCGAGCGCTGCTCTTGCCCTTGAACAAAAGACGGACAAGCGCAGCATTTTGGAGGCGTATTTAAATCAAGCGCCCTATGGCGGCAATCTGGTGGGTGTGGAAGCGGCTTCACGCCGTTATTTTGGTAAAAGCGCCTCCGAGCTGACCTTGGATGAAGCGGCGCTCGTGGCAGGGCTGCCGAAATCACCGACCCACATGAACCCTTTCACGGCGCCGGAACGGGCTTTAGCGCGGCGTAACACCGTGCTTCGACGTATGGCGGATGAGGGCTTTATCAGCGAGGCGGAACGAATCCGCAGCACGGAACGGCCCTTGTCGGTGGCATGGCACGATATGGACATTCTGGCGCCGCACAGTGCTCAAAGACTTCGCAAACGTGTTATGAATGAGGGCGTATTACAGCTCACCTTGGACGCCCCATTACAACGCCGTCTTGAGACGATGCTGCTGGAACATTTACGTCAATTTGATCACACTATCAATAACGGCGCAATAATGGTGGTGGATACCCAATCTCGGGAGATTCTCGCTCGTGTCGGCTCTGCGGATTTTTATAACGCCGATATCCAAGGGCAGGTTGATGTCTGCCATGCGGTGCGTGCGCCCGGTTCTGCTTTGAAGCCCTTTATCTATGCCCTTGCGATGGAGCGGCAGCAGTTGTATCCGACGGAGGCTTTTTTGGATCGGCCCTTGGATTATGGTTTTTACAATCCACAGAATTTTGATGGAGATTTCAATGGGCTCGTCTCAGCGGGGGAAGCATTGCGTTGGTCACTCAATGTACCTGCAGTACAGATTTTGGATCGCGTTGGGGTTGACCCGGCACTCACGCTTTTTCGTGATCTGGGGTTTACAACCCTTGACAAAGATACCGAACATTACGGCTTGGGATTGGTGCTGGGTAATTGCGAAGTATCATTAGAAAGGCTGGTCAACGCCTACTTGACCCTTGTCCATCTTGGCGTGGCGCAGGAGGCAGTGTTGATCAAGGGGGACGATCAATCGCCGCCCCGGTCGTTGCTCTCGGAAGAGGTGACACTCGCTTTGTGGAATATGTTGGAACAGCCCTTCCCGGATGATCCTTGGCTCGATCTGGTGCGTACAAATGATAAACGGCCGCGTATCTGTTGGAAGACCGGCACGTCCTCAGGATATCACGATGCGTGGGCCGTTGTTTTTAATGCGCACTATGTGGTGGGTGTATGGATGGGCAACACGGATGGGCGTTCCGCTCCGTCGCTCATTGGCGCGCAATCGGCATTGCCGTTGGCAGCGCGGATCGTGCGTTCGCTGCCCCTGCCCGTGGAATCAGCCTGGCCCGAGACGGCAGACCGCTTGGTCTCTGTTGATGTGTGCGCCGCTACGGGACTGCCAGCATCCGCTCATTGTCCTGTCACGACGAAGGCGATGTTTCCCGCGAATCAATATCTCCATCGCCGTTGTGATGTGCATCGACCCCGCCCTGAGGGCGGCACGGAAGTGCATTGGCCTGCAGACGCCCGTCATTGGAATCTTGCCAATGTACAGGATTCACAGGGGACTCAGGGGGAAAGGAAAAGTACAGATACTGCCCGCCATCAAAAACTGGCAATCAAATCGCCGACGCAAAATGCCACCTATGTATTGTCGGGAGAGGAGGGGCACGACCGTATTCGCTTGGAGGCGAACCTAGAGCGGGACACTCTTCAATGGTACGTGAACGGCAGTTATCTAGGCGCTTCAGATTATGCAGCGCCGCTCTTCATGGATCTTGTGCCGGGCGAGCAGGAATTGTCGTGTATGAACAGTGCAGGCGATACGGCACGGGTGCGTTTTGTGGTGGAAGCGAGCTGAGCCTACGAGCCGCGCCTGCCGCACTCACGGATACGAGGGTCACCTCATGGCGTGCGTTTCACTTGGTCAGCAAACGATTGTTTTTCATGCCCATACACTGATCCAAATGACTTTGAGGCAGGGCTTTGGTGATGCAGCTGAGGAGGATGGTGACTACCGTTGATATGGGCAGCCCAATGAAGAGGGCATCCACTTCTGACCAGAGTATGAATCCTGTGCGTGCATCGCCGAAGAGACTGGGTCGCCCGAAAAGGGCGTTGCAGACCAACAACACGCTTGATTCTTTTTCATGGACAAAGAGGAGCCAGACGAGGCTGACAATAAATCCGGACAAGGCGCCCCAGACCGCTGCCGTCCGTGTAATCCTTTTGGTGTAGAGCCCTCCCACAAAGAGCGGCAGGAAGGTGGCGGCACATAAGCCCATGAAGATGGCGGTTCCTCGAGCAACGATGGCAATACCGGATTCGAAGAATACGGGAAGGATATAGGCCAGCAACACACTGGCGATGAGAGTAACTAATATGCCTAAACGGGTGATCAGAATATTGGCATTGCCGGATAGTTTTTTACCAAAGGCATTGAACAAGTCCCGTCCTGCGGAAGTGCCCATGACATGAAATTGACCGCTTGCTGTGGACATGGCGGCCGCCATGAGGGTGACGAAAAAAATGTCGCTGACCCAGAAGGGCATGAATCGTTTCATATATTCCGGAATGATCTGTTCAATATCTTTGCCCGTGGCAAGGAAAGCGATTTGACCGCTCTCATTGACAAAATACACGTTGGAGAGGGCTCCCACGGTGAAGGCGGTTCCTGTCATGAGCAGGATAAAGATGCCGCCCACGAGCACGGCACGGTTCAATTCCACATTGCTCTTCACCGTCATGAAACGAACCGCCAATTGGGGTTGTGCCAATACGCCAATGCCCACGCCCATGACGAGGGTGGACACGACGCTCCACCAGAACTTGGAGCCGAATTCGGGCATACTTGTCCAGCCGCGATGGCCTGCGGCTCCAAACAATTCCACGGCTTTTGGCGCAAGGGCAGAGAGCTGTTCATGGGCGCCGCGTATACCGCCAAGTTGGTAGTAGCTGAGAAAGAGAAGGATCGTCATGCCTACAAGCATGATACCCCCTTGCGCCGCATCGGCGTACATCACTCCTTTCAGTCCTCCCATGATCACATAGAGCGCGACGATGGCGCTGAAAAAGAGGAGCGCCGCTTCATAACTGATCCCTAAGCGTACCTCCACAAATTTAGCCGCGCCCATTAATACAACGCTCGTATACAAGGGCATGAACAGAATAATAACGAGTGCGGAAAAGAGGCCGAGAAATCGGGAGTCGTAGCGCCGGCTCAACAACTCGGGAAAGGTGTGCACATTGAGGCGATGCCCCATGGCGCGGGTACGTTTGCCGATAAAGACAAAGGCGATAAAGATGCCCACAAAAATATTGAGCACCGTCAACCACAGCACGCTCATACCGAAAAGCCCGGCAGCGCCGCCAAATCCCACAATGGCAGAGGTGCTGATGAAGGCCGCTCCATAGGACAATGCCATGACGGCGGGGTGGACATTACGGCCTGCTACCATATAGTCGGTAGCGGTTTTTGTGTTTCGGTAACCCAGATAGCCTAAGTAACCGGTAACGAAAAGATAAACCATGGTGATGATAAACAGAAAAAGTGTGCCTTCCATAATAATCCCTCTTTACTGGTTGAACGGCTTTGTCGTTGTGATCCTCGCTTACAGGTCTTGTGAACGCATATCTTCCTCTTTTGCCCACGCCACGCTTTCAGGAGATACTTCGTCGCCGTTCCGATTCCAATTGATGAGCCCGTAAATGACACACAACAGGGCGGCACTCACGCAAAGCGTATAGGCAAGAAAGACCCAGAAATCAGCGATTCCAAGATACATAAAAGTGACTCCCATTCCTTGGAAATACAGAACAGTTGTATTGTTGACCTTCGCTTCAACAACACCCATTGACACAAGATATTCATAATATACTATATTTGGATGGATAGGAGCAATATGAAAATCTGCCAAGAATTGGACGGGTTACCAAGCCCAAAATCTAAGGCTTTCTCCTCTAAGGCTTTCTCCTCTATAGCGTGGGATTTTATACTGTCGTGGTGAAGGGCGCACGGATGAGGTGATCATGTGAAACGGGCAAAGGAAAGGAAGATTACTTTCCCCATAAGGGTTGGTGTAAAATAGAGGCGCTTCGGGGATCGACCCCCGCCCTACGTAGGCAGAGAAAAAAACTTTCAACTTGAGGGAGAAAGATATATTTATGAGTGCAACAGGTCGAAACAGCGCTTTCAACAAGATTGTGACCGTATCATGCTGAATATTGTGTTGGTTGGTGTCGGCGGCTTTGCCGGGTCGGTGATGCGCTATTTGACCGGTGTGTGGGTGCAGCAGTGGTTATCGGAAGCACTCTTTCCTTTTGGTACCTTGTTGGTGAATTGTATAGGTTGTTTTGTTATCGGTTTGGTGACGCATATTGCGGAGACGAAAGGCATGTTTGTCCACGAGGGCCGGCTCTTTATGGTCGTTGGTTTTCTGGGTGGATTCACGACTTTTTCCAGCTTTGGACATGAGACGCTGGTTCTTATCCGCGACAATCACATGGCCCATGCTTTTGCAAACGTGAGCGCCCATCTATTTCTTGGGTTGTTGGCCGTTTGGCTGGGCTGGCGCGTCATCGCTTTACATGGGAATTAGAAGATGATGGATGAAAAACGCAAAGCGGCATTTTTTGCATCCTTGCGGAAAGATCGCCGTGAACAAGAAAAAGGCTACCGAGATCAGGCGTTGAAACTTTTTCCGCATTTCTGCGAGCGCTGCGGCCGTTCTTTTTCCGGGAGCAACCTGCGCGAATTGACGGTACATCATAAAGACGGCAATCACATGAACAATCCGCCCGACGGCAGCAACTGGGCGTTGTTGTGTTTGTATTGTCATGATGATGAGCACGGTACGATGGAACAGCGGGGTTTAGACGGCAGCGGCAACAAGATCGGCACGCCCACCGAATCCTTGGGACATCGTCCTTTTGAAGGGCTTCGCGATCTGCTCGTGCCGAAGGAAGCGGATGAAGACGATCCGCCGAAGGAGGATGAATAACGCCGCCGCACGGGCCCCGAAGAAGTATTGGTTCTCTTTTCCGAACGAAAGGATAGGAAGCTATGGATGCGCCGGATTGTTTCATCGTCTTAGATGAAATGGAAGTGAGCCTTAAAGAAGAAGTGTTGCTGCCTCGGCTGCACGCCGATAAAGACTCGGTTTTTCTTGACGATATCCGCGTCCTTGCAGCGGCAGCCTCGGCATGTGCGCGCCCTAAAGGACTCTTTAAATTGGCCGCTCTTCATGCAGTTGATGAACGCACAATCATGATTGATGATGTCCTTTTCGAGAGCCGCATTCTTGTGAAAAATCTCAGCGAGCGGGGGCGTGCTTTCCCTTTTCTTGCCACGTGCGGCACTGAATTGGAAGACTGGTCGTGCGGTCTCACCGATCCGATGCATCAGTATTGGGCGGATGTGATAAAGGAACTTTTTTTGGAAGCTGCCTTGCAGCAGCTGCAGACGCGCTGTCAAGCTTTATTCGGTTCCGGTCCCCTTGCCTCTATGAACCCCGGATCGCTGGAAGATTGGCCGATCACCGAGCAGCGCCCGCTTTTTTCTTTGTTTGGAGAGAAGGCGGGGGCATTGGAAATTTCCTTGTCGGAAGAGATGCTCATGTTCCCTATCAAATCCCTTTCCGGGCTGTGGTTCGAGACAACGGAAGACTTTAAGAATTGTCAGCTGTGTCCCCGTGAAAGATGTGAGAAGCGGCGCGCCCCTTATGACGCGGTTAAACGGGACCGTTTGCTGCACTAACCGAGGCGCCCCGTTGTTTTCACAGGGCGCAGAGAATGGGGTGTCGGCGGGCAAGGGGCATGAGAATTCTTTTTTCGGCTCCTATTTGATATGATGAATAAGGGCAGGGGAAAAGGGCTATTTTCGGCAATTTCCGCACGGTGCGGACAATATTAACGTTACAGGAGATGCAAAGATCATGGCACAAATGGATATTGGACTGATCGGTTTGGCCGTTATGGGCGAAAACCTCGTGTTGAACATGGAGAGCAAAGGCTTTGGTGTTGCGGTCTTTAACCGTACGGTGGAGAAGGTAGATAAGTTCATCAATGGCCGCGGCAAAGGGAAAAACTTTGTCGGCTGTCACAGTGTTGAAGAGTTGGTTGCCAATTTGAAGCGGCCCAGAAAAGTGATGCTTTTGGTCAAGGCGGGTCAGGCAGTGGATGACTTTATCGAACTGCTGCTGCCCCATCTTGAGCCCGACGATATTATCATTGACGGCGGTAACAGCCATTTCCCCGATACGATCAGACGCGCTGCCTATGTGGAAAGCAAAGGATTCCGTTATATTGGCACGGGCGTATCCGGCGGTGAAGAAGGCGCTTTGTTGGGACCGTCCATGATGCCCGGCGGCACACCGAGCGCGTGGGCAGAAGTGAAAGATATTTTCCAAACCATTTGCGCCCAGACCGATGAAGGGGAAGCCTGTTGTGATTGGGTTGGCGAAGGCGGCGCAGGTCATTTTGTAAAAATGGTGCACAACGGCATTGAATACGGTGACATGCAGATGATTTGCGAGACTTACCAGCTGATGAAAGACGGCTTGGGACTCAGTAATGCGGAAATGCATGAAGTTTTTGTCGAATGGAACAAAGGAGAACTGGATTCCTATCTCATTGAAATAACCCGTGACATTCTTGGCTATAAAGATGAGGAAGGCAACGAAGTCATCGATCTCATTTTGGATACGGCGGGACAAAAGGGCACGGGCAAATGGACGGTAGTCGCCGCCTTGGATGAAGGTCAGCCTTTGACACTGATCGGTGAAGCTGTTTTCGCTCGGTGCTTGTCGGCGCTCAAAGACGAGCGGGTGAAAGCCGCGGCGTCGCTCAAGGGACATGTGAGTGCATTTTCCGGAGATAAGAAAGCCTTTATTGATGATCTGCGTCAGGCGCTCTATGCCTCCAAAATCATTTCTTATGCGCAGGGCTATCAGTTGATGCGTGCCGCCGCCGCTTCCTATGGCTGGCATTTGAATTATGGCGGTATTGCGCTCATGTGGCGGGGCGGCTGTATTATCCGTTCCGTTTTCTTGGGCAAGATTAAAGATGCCTTCGACAAGAATCCGGAGTTGGAAAATCTCTTGCTTGATCCCTTCTTCGCGGAAATTGTACAGAAAAATCAGGATGCATGGCGTCGTGTGGTGGTGAAGGCGGTAGAGATGGGTATTCCTACGCCTGCCATTTCGTCCGCATTGAATTTCTTTGACGGCTACCGCAGCGATAGACTGCCCGCCAACTTGCTGCAGGCGCAACGGGATTATTTTGGCGCCCACACCTATGAACGTGTCGACAAGCCGCGCGGCGAATTCTTCCATACCAATTGGACAGGCCGCGGCGGTGATACGGCAGCGAGTACCTATGAAGTTTAAAAAAGATTGAGAGCGGGTTTATCACCCCTCGTCGATCTATCGGCTATAGTGTGCACGGTGTTGGATTGTAGGCTTTATAGCGTGGTTTTTTCTTTCCTTTCTCCACTCAGAAGCCTCTTCAGGATCCGATACCGTGCACCATTTTTTTTGGGGGGAAGCCGTGAGACCGGCGGCGTCCGCACCCGTCTATTTGCTGAGGATCTCATCAATCACGGCGTAGGCTTCATAACGCTCTTTCGTTGGGAAATCGTGTTCCGCCTCGGGATAACGAATGTGGAGCGCGTCTTGTGCGCCGTAAAGGGCGTAGACTGGGGTTGCACTGTCAATAACATCACGGACACCGGAGACCTCAAAATTATCGTCATGTAAGGGCGCGTTTATAAAGAGGGTTCGCGGCGCGAGGGCAGCCACTACTTCGGTGAAATCGAAGGGCATATTCGCCGCGTCGCTGCCGTAGATATCGGCGATACGGGGCATGTAGCCGTCGTGGGACCATCCGGTCAAATCGCCGCCCATATATTTTGTGAAGCTGTTGAATCCGCAGCTGGTGACCAGCACGCGCAAGCGGGTATCAAATAGACCGAGGAAAAGGGTATTGTGTCCGCCCAAAGAATGACCGATACATCCCATGCGTTGAGGATCGACTTGGGGCAGACTCGCCAAGAGATCGACGCCGCGCAGGTGGTTCCAAATGCCTTTCATCGAACAACTCACATAGCCTGCTTCGTAAAGCCCTTTGCGCGCGTCTACATCATCACCGAAGCCGGGATAATCGGGTGCCAACACCACATAGCCCCGCTCGGCAAGCTCAGAGGCATAATTACGATTGGGCTTTTCCCCTTCGCCTGCCACGATACGTTTGCCTAAAGACGAGGTGGGATGGAGGCACATCATGGCGGGCCGTGTTTCTTTTTGTTGGTGCGGGAGAAAAAGAAAAGCGGTCACTGCCGGCCCCGGTTCAGCGTTGTAGCGAATGCTTTGGCGCTTATAGCGGGGTGTGTCTATTTCCTCTAAAAGTTGATAGTCGGGGGCAGTATCGCGCGCCTGATCGGGAAGAGGCCCCATGACTAAGCAGACATTTTCCAAAATATGTTCTCTCCGCCGCTGCCATGTTTCAATGGATTCAACAGCGGTGTAGCTTCCGTCTTTTTCCTGCACGCAAAGTAAGCGGCTTTTGTCCGGGTAGAAGGGCGGCGCCTCAAGGCTTGTGCCTGTATAGAAAAATATAAGCAGAGCAGATATCACGGTGTAACTCCTTTTTGTTGTTTAAGGTCTGTTGTTATCTTAAGTCGGTGAACCGGTTCTATAGTGCAGGTTCACAAAACTTAAACCCTAAAATATATAGCTTGGTTTCAGTGTCTGTTAATCTTGGATTATATATCAAGCGAGGCAAGGAAAATTGCTTTGGCGTGCGGCTTTGACGCCTTTCCGCGGAAAGGAGGCGTGCCATGGGAAAAGAAGGTGTCTTATTTGATTTCAGGAATGTATACAGTCTAAAATCTGTTATAGAAACCGTACTGAATTGAGCGCCCCACAAAAATAAATGTAGTTTAAAAAGTTGCGATTTGGTTTTTAATGTGGTACAATGCGTCAAACTGAATGGATGGATCCGATTCAGTGAAAAGAATCCAGACAGCGGATACAAAATAGTGCTTGACTTTTCGGATGCTTTTCTGGTTTAATATGTCTATGAAGACGATTGTCAATGTTAGTAGTTTTGTAAAGAGTTATTTTTGTGGAAGGGCGCTTACAAAAGAACCTTTAGCGAGAAGGAGAACCAAGATGAAGAAATTTGTGGTAGTGGCATGTTTAGTGGCCGTTGTTGCCATTGGTCTTCCTGCACAAGCAGCGAAAGTGTGGGACGATATGTCGTGGTGGGGTAACACCGGCGCTGTGCCGGAACCACAACCCGAAAGCGGCAGATGTCCGGCGCAGATGAGCCGTTGCGGCTACTGGTGGTGGCCGACGGTTCCCGCCAGCAACGTGAACGATGCTGAGCTGTGGGGCAACCGTGGTATTGTCTACCAAGCCTGCAAACCTGAAGCCCCGGTAGTGGAAGAGCCCGCGCCTGTAGAGACGCCTCCTGCTCCTCCCGCACGCACTGCGATCATTTTGAACAACGTTCTGTTCGACTTTGACAAAGCCGTGCTTAAAGCCGAAGGTAAAGCCGAAGTGGATAAGCTGATTGCCGAAATGAAGAAATATCCCGGCGACACCGTGCTTATCGAAGGGCATACCTGTAACATCGGTACCCATGAGTACAACATGGGTCTTGGTCAACGCCGTGCCGACGCCGTTAAGAAGTATATGATCGAAAACGGCATCGAAGAAGCCCGCATCCAGACGCAGAGCTTCAGCTATGATCGCCCGGCAGTTGCGAATGATTCCGCCGCGAACCGCAAGCTGAATCGTCGCGCCGAGTTCAAGATTACGCTGGCCGGCTAAGTACCATAACCCTTTTAAATTGACTTACACTGCGCCTTGGTGGCGTTAGCGCGACGCCAAGGCGTGTTTTTTTTGGAGCCTCGTTATGAGCAGCAAGGCAGCTTTTCTGACCCGATATTTCGATCCCTTTATGGAGCATCTTGTTTTCGAGGCGGGTCTATCTACGAAAACCCTTGCCGCCTACGGAGCCGATATCCAGCGTTACTTTCGATTTTTGGAAGAACAAGAGATCAACGCCTTGCAAGAAATCCTCTTCGAGGATATTCTGGATTATTTGGGCAGACTCCAAGACGAAGGGCTTTCGCCGCGCTCCGTTGCCCGACACTTAACGGCGATACGTCGATTTCACCGCTTTTTGGTCGAGGAATCCCTGTGTGACACAAATGTGACTGCCTTGACAGAGGCGCCCCATCTCACCCGGCGATTGCCGAGATGCCTGAGCGAGACAGAAATAGAAGGCTTGCTCAATGCGCCCCGTTGCGATACAGAGGACGGCATACG
>JAAYJI010000312.1 GCA_012523015.1 Candidatus Hydrogenedentota bacterium | reverse complement strand
GTTTTGAACTCTTTGTTCAAGATATGAAAGTCGAGGCAGAATAAAAACTTCGGCTGTAGACACAGACTCCTCACTACCAGTACCTACGGACAGGATCTTTACCATGACCCAGGAATATAGTTCTCCTCTCGTCGAACGTTTCGCCACGCCACCGATGAAAAAGGTCTGGAGCGCCCAAAAGAAATTCTCGACTTGGCGCCGCTGTTGGCTTGCCCTTGCCGAGGCGCAACAAGAACTTGGTCTTGACATCAGCGACAGCCAGCTTGAAGCGATGCGTGCTCATCTTGACGATATCGATTTCGAAAAAGCGGCGGCTTATGAAAAACAAACGCGTCATGATGTGATGGCACATATTCACGCTTTCGGCGATGTTGCTCCCGAGGCACGGCCCATCATTCATCTGGGCGCAACCAGCTGTTACGTTGGCGATAATACAGACCTCATTTTGATGCGTGAAGCCATGCAGCTCATATTGAATAAAGTGGCTGCCGTAGTGGCGCGGATACGCCGATTCGCCCTCGCCCAGAAGGATCAGCCTGCCTTGGGTTTCACCCATTACCAACCCGCGCAGCTCGTGACGGTTGGAAAACGGGCTTGCTTGTGGGCGCAAGATCTGCTGATCGACGGCATCCAGGCAGAGACGATGCTCCGCGGGCTGCGCTGCAGAGGTATCAAAGGCGCCACAGGAACCCAAGCCTCCTTCATGGCCTTATTCAATCAAGATGAAGAGAAAGTCAGGCTCTTAGATCAGCGGATCACCGAAAAACTTGGATTTGAACAAGCCTATATTGTTACCGGACAGACCTATACGCGCAAAGTGGACACCCAACTCTTGAACGTCCTCGCCGGGATTGGAGAATCAGCTCATAAGTTCGGCACCGATATGCGGCTGCTCCAAAATCTTAAGGAAATGGAAGAACCATTTGAATCCTCTCAAGTGGGCAGTTCTGCAATGCCCTACAAGCGCAATCCCATGCGCAGCGAAAGGATTTGTGCCCTGTCCCGATTTTTGATGACAGCGCCCCTGCACGGGGCCTTCACGACAGCCGTCCAATGGTTCGAGCGCACCTTGGATGATAGCGCAATCCGCCGCCTCAGCATCCCCGAGGCTTTTCTCGCCGCCGATGCCGTACTCAATCTCTATCTCAACGTCATGGAAGCGCCTCGTGTCTATCCAAAGGTCATTGAAAAACGGATTTGGAGCGAACTGCCTTTTATGGCGTCTGAAAACATTTTGATGGCTTGTGTACGGCGGGGTGGAGACAGACAAAGGCTCCATGAAATAATCCGTGGTCATGCGCAGGAAGTCGGGCGTTGTGTAAAAGAAGAGGGTGCAGAAAATGATTTGCTCGAACGCTTGGCAGCTGATCCCGAGATCAACATGACCCGCGAAGAAATGGATACGGTCTTGGATTTACGCCAATTTGTTGGACGCGCGCCCGAACAGGTTCTTCAATTCATCAGCGAAGAAGTAGATCCTTTTTTGGAGCGGCACAAAGACGCCGCCGCGCTAAGCTCAGATGTACAGCTCTAGATAGACCTCTTCTCATCAATTCTTATTCCAAAAAAAGCGCTCCTCTGACTTAGGCGTTGCTTTATATAAAAAGCATAAAGCAGAGCTCCCCATGGATAAACTCTTTTCACACTTGATGAAGCCTTTTGTTGACTATTTTTCCGGTTTTTGTTAGGATAAGGAACAAAGCTTTATTGATAATGAAAAGGAATTACGTATGGCTGAGAAAAGCTTATTTTCACGAATTATAGACGGTGAAATCCCCTCTGAAAAAGTCTACGAAGATGAAGCCTATTATGCCTTTCGCGATATCCATCCTGCCGCTCCCGAACATGTGTTAATTGTCCCCAAAAAGGTACTGCCGTCAATTACTGATGCCCGAGAAGAGGATCGGGAACTTCTCGGTGGACTCTTGCTGACCGCCAATAAAGTAGCGAAGGAATTGGGTATCGATGAGACCGGTTTTCGCTGTGTAATAAATTGCGGGCGTCATGCAGGGCAGGAAGTGCCTCACCTGCATTTGCACGTGTTGGGCGGCCGATTATTGGACTGGCCTCCGGGATGATTGAAAAAGAAGCTGTATAGATATGGAAAATACCCACGCATATAAAATCGCATCTCCGAGCATAGACACCTCAACACAACTTTGTGCCGTAATCGGTAATCCCGTGGGTCATTCCTTGTCTCCTTCCATCCACAACGCGGCCTTCCAAGCAAAGGGTCTCAATTATGTGTACCTCGCTTTTGCCGTTGATGCCTTGGCCGAGTGTATGGCTGGCATGCGCGCCCTTCCCGGTTTCCGCGGCATGAGCGTCACAATCCCCCACAAAATAGCCATCATGAAATACATGGATGAAATTACGCCTTTGGCGCAAAAAGTGGGGTGTGTCAATACCGTTATCCATGAAAAGGGCCGTCTCGTAGGTACCATTACCGACGGGCTCGGCACGCTGCGCGCTTTTGAGCGTGCCGGCGTATCGTTGGACGGCAAATCCATTCTTTTTGCCGGTACCGGCGGCGCAGCACGGGCTGTGGCTTTTGCCTTGGCAGAAACGTGTACGCCCAAGAAACTTATAATTCTCGGGCGAACCCCTTCCCGAATCGAAAAACTCGCCAACGACCTTCGCGCCCTCAATCGTGTGACCATCGAAGAGGGTAATTTCGAAAACATGGCGGCACAACGCGCCGCTGAAGCAGAAATCATCATCCACGCGACCCCTGCCGGTATGTACGGACATTCAGAAGGCGATAGTATTATCCCCCGGTCGTGGCTCCATTCGGGACAAGTCGTTTTTGATATGGTCTATCGCCCCAAAGAAACGCAACTGCTACAAGATGCGCAAGAGGCGGGATGCCAGATTATTTTGGGACTTGAAATGCTTTTGTATCAAGCAGCGCTCCAATTTGAATTGTGGACGGACTGTGAGGCTCCGGAAACAGTTATGCGGCAGGCACTCCTTCACGCATTGGACCCGAACGCAGCAATGCAATTACAGTCTCGCTTCCAATCTTAAACCACATCAACAGAAGAAAGGATCATGGAATGCGTGTTCAAAGTTTCATCGGCAAGGTAAGCATCACCGGATTACAGCAAATGGACAGCCAAATCAATGAATGGCTGGAAAGGATGAAGGTCAAGCCACTGCATATCAAACAATCCTTCGGCTCTGACATCCATCATGACGGACGCGGACGCGAACCCATTGTTGTCATAACACTGTGGTATGAATAAAGCGACTCCGTCAGTACCTAACCTTTTTATGGAAGAAAAGAATTGAATGCCTACGCGCCTACACCGGAGAAAGATAGGCGTGCCGGGGCACGAATCAATAAGGCATCGCTCTTGAACGGCAGTGCAAGAGAAGGAAGTCCGCTTTAGGTTTTGAGTCCTTGTCTTTCAGATTGCTTGAAAAAATATAGTGCCTCAAACACTCTTTTACTGCCCAACAATTCATGAACCTAATAGAAACACAGGACCTTTCAAAGCAACTGAAGCAAAAGGTGGGAACTTAGCACGGAGATCAGGGAATTTCCCCTTTCATTGATTTTAGGTGATGGGCGTGTTAGAATCTATTTGTGTCGTTATGCGTATTCGTTGTGGAATCTGTCTTGTATTGCAGCAACCACAGGAACCTAGACCGTGCAGGATTCACTATTTATGTTATTAACTGATTATATTGGAGAGGATTGTATTGTATCGAATGTTCGGAGTAAGAGTAAGCCGGATGTTCTTAAGGAACTAACTCACCTTTTATTTGAAAACAAAAAGCTCAAAGGTGTGGATGCTGCACTCGATCAGATTATTGCCAGAGAAAGTACAGAGAGCACCGGGATCGGTCATGGCCTTGCAGTGCCCCATGCCCGTGTCAGCGGGTTAAAGACGCTCCATTGCGCTATCGGTCGTTTTAAAGATGGTCTTGACTTTATGGCCATTGACCGCCAGCCCGTTCATCTCGTCTTTCTTATTTGTTATCCCCCTATTCAACAGACTACCTATTTGAATTTTGTCGCGACCATTGCCAAACTTTTGCATGACAGCGATACACTGAAACAATTGGTAAACGCTGCTGATGCCAAAGATTTTCTGGAATTATTGAAAGACTTATCGCTCCCGCTGGAAGCGCCTGAAGAATTATATTCCAAACAAAAAATGCAAAAGGTTCCTGAATTACTGGAAGCCCGCGATACCCATAGCGATTTGATTCTTTTGGCTCGCTTGCAATTGTGTTACGAAATTTATGAAACGGCCAAGACAGGAAAGCGTCAAATTAAGGAGCGCATAGAAAATATTCGCGCGCTCATTGACGATCGAACCATTCGCCACTTTGACCGTCTGATGAAAACGCGGCCGCCCGCCTTGGTTCCTGTGGAAGCAGATACCTGTCAAGGCTGTTTTATGAGGTTGCCCTCGCAATTCGCCCAACAAGTCCGGGAAGATACCAAAGTCATCCACACCTGCCGTAATTGCAGCCGATTTATATACATCGTATAATCGGCTATTGAAAGCGCTTCATGGTATAATGGGAAAAGCGTTAGTATAAACATTAACATGTATTTTCGGGGCGGCAATGACGAATTGCCACGAGCTGTGTATCGTTCTTAAGCACATAATATGAAGGCAATAAGCGTAGGCGCCCCTACTTAAATCCCTTTATAGCTACAGGATGATACCTTGAACGCATCTTACTATTTTTCTTTGCTCCTCTGCGCAGTACTATCTCTAAGCGCTTTCTCCGAAAACAGTACGCCCCCAACTGTGAAAGAAAAACCGGGGATTACCGAAATCAGTGAAGTGCCTTGGGTTCCTTCACCGCCGGCATCCACTCCCAAAATCGTTTACGGAGATGATGATCGTATTGATCTTTACGAAGAAAGCGACCCTGAGCGTGCTCGTTTAGCCTATGCAACCTGTGCGTTCATTGATATTTCACGTATGTCAAAAAAACAAGATGGCTCATGGCGTCTTGACTCTCCGAGTGCGCATATACGCAACGGATTCCCGCCCTGTGACGGCGAACCTATCGCCAACCAACCTGCCGCCTCATACTGCTCCGGTTTCCTCGCAGGCTATGACATTGTCGTGACTGCCGGGCACTGTTACAATGCAAGTTATTTCTCGAACACGGTCATCGTATTCGGATTTCATATGATGAACGAAACAACAGCACAGCTGAGTTTCAGAGAAGACCAAGTCTATCACGGCGTGGAAATTATCAGTCATTTTGGAACGGGAACGAGAGATCACTGTGTTCTTCGTTTGGATCGTCCGGTTACCGCGTCGGGTGTTCAGCCTGTGAAACTGCGCAGATATGGCGACATCCAATTGGGAGAATTCTTGGGCGTAATCGGGTACCCCTCCGGACTGCCCTTAAAAATTGCTTTTGGGAATACCTATGTCCGTAGCATATCGAACCAAGATTTTTTTGTTGCCAACCTTGATACCTTCGGCGGTAATTCGGGCTCGCCTGTTTTCAACGCGGAAACCGGCTATGTAGAAGGTATTCTCGTCAGAGGAGGAAACGATTATGTTTATGGAGATGGTTGCTTTCGCAGCAATGTCGTTGGCAACGATCAAGACCGCGGGGAAGACGTCACGCGATCCTCTATTTTTGCTTCCTTCGTTCCCGACTTCTCAAGCAGCACTGGGGCGTTGGGCTTAAACTCGACTCACTTCGGCTGTGATGATGAAATTGTAATTACCTTAATGGATATGGATCTTGCCAATTTCGGCATCACATCCGTTGTTGTGGAAACAACCAATAATGACCGGGAAGAAGTAGATCTTTTCGAAGACATGAACATGCCCGGTCTGTTCAGCGGCTCCATACATACCGGTACGGAATCGGTCGTTCCCAATTCCGCTATTTTGGAAGTGGGACATGGCGACACAGTGCACGTCACCTATTTCGATGAAGAAGATGATTCAGGCAATCCGGCGCAAAGTGAGATTACGGCAGAAATCGATTGTATACCCCCGATGCTTGCCAATGTTAGAGTTTCTTTTTTGGGCACTACCCAAGCGCAAATCGAATTTAATACCGATGAGATTGCCAAAGGCATCGTTCATTATGGCACCTCCTGTGATGCCCTTTCACAGCAAACTCCGGCTGAAAATACTACGGATCACCGCATCGCGCTCAATAATCTCGCCGCCGGCAAGCGCTACTATTTTACCGTTGAAGCGCAAGATGTTGCCGGCAACTCCTCGTACAACGATAATGGCGGCGACTGTTTTAATTTTGTAACCTACACACAACAAAATCATTTTACAGAATATTTTCATACACAAAACCCGGTGGACATTGAATATAGTCAGATCACCTTTGTCCCTGTTGATACGGCAGATTTCTACCAAGCCTGTTTTGAACGTATAGAAGAATTTCCCGTTCCCCTTGCCGGCGAGTTGATTCCCTTAAAAGACGATAGTTTCCATGAAGTGCGATTACCTAATGGAATCACCCTTCCCTTCTACGGAATTGAATACGATCGTTTTTTCATCGGAAGCAATGGATATCTTAGCTTTCGTGAAGGCAGCACAGACTATAATAGCGTGCCCAGCCAACACTTCTCGGTACCCCGTATTTCAGCTGCTATGTGCGACTTGAATCCCGAAGCACGAGGAGAAATCTATGTGACGCGGCTTAGTGATCGCTATGTGGTGACTTTTGATCACGTACCCGAATATGACTGGTTTGATTCGTATCTGCCGGAAAATAGCCACAGTTTCCAGATCGAACTCTTCTATTCCGGCATCATACGCATTAACTTGCGTGAATTAACGACGGACCGCCTCATCACCGGTTTATCCGCAGGAGTAGGGGCGCCGAGAATCTTCACTTCTGTGAACACTGATTCATACAGGCATTGTGAAAGTTTATCCTATGACGGCAGCTGTCATAGTGCTGATATTGACGAAGACTGGCGTATTTCACTCAGTGAATTATTGCGCGTTATTCAACTCTTCCACAGCCGCACCTATAGCTGTAACGCAGCCACGGAGGATGGCTACCAACCGGGTCCCGGCAACCAAGATTGTTTTCCCCACAACAGTGATTATAATACCCAAGACTGGAAGCTAAGCCTGAGCGAATTGCTGCGCCTGATCCAAATTTATAATGCTACGGGCTACTACGCCTCTCCGGACACGGAAGACGGATTCGCAATCGTTCCTTGAGGATCGGCCTTTTTTGAGACACGCGAATCAAAATGAAATAAAATAAGGAAGTGCATCGCCATGGATACAAAACCAAAGACTGTCGCAGGACTCTTTATCATCACCTGTCTGTTATTCCTCTCCTTTCAAGAAGTCTCAACAGCTTCCTCTCCATGGACTGATCAAGAACAAATTCTCTTCGAATATAGCGGTCATCAAGGACTCGTGATCAAGCCGAAGCAAGCCGCGGAAGGCAATCCGTGGGTGTGGATTGCCTCCGACTTTGACGCCAATCCTTTGACAGAAGCACTCCTCACGCATGGACTGCATTTGGCGTGGATTGATGTAGACACACTATGGGGCAATGAAGAGGCGTTGGCCACTGCCGATGCCTTTTATAACTGGGCTGTTGAAGAACAACAATTTGCCGCCAAGCCTGTCTTGCTGAGCAGTGATATCGGTACGTGGCTTCTCTTCAATTGGGCGTCCCAGCATCCGGAACAGGTGAGCGCAATCTACGCTATGAATCCTTGGCTGATTCCCAATTTGAAAGAAGAAGAAGTTGAAGATCCTGCCTTTATGAATGCCTTGGCTGCTCACGGTCTGGATAAGACAACGGAAGCCGATGCCTTTTTTGCATTGCCTTCGAATCGTGCCGAGTCTTTGAGCAAAAGCATGATACCGGTCATGTTCGCCTTAATAGGATGGGATAAAGTCATGAAAGAGGCGGCCGACAGCTTTTATAAAAACTATCGTCTTGCCGGAAAAGGCTTCTTTGAAATCATGGCGCCTCCGCCCGATAGAACTTCTGCCAGTCCCGGGGTATTATTGCATACCCTCTTTTTTATCCTCGAACGGAGTGGCGTCTTAGCCGACTCCACAGAAAACCAATCCTTGCCCAACGCGCCCAATTGGGCGGTAGCTGACTTTTCCGGAAGCGGCGGCGTCTGCGTATTGGACGATGCGATCCTCATGAAAGCCGGTAACGAAATGACCGGTATAAAATGGCAAGGGGATCTGCCCGAAGGCGATTATGAAATCACCTTAGATGCCATGCGCGTTTCCGGAAATGATTTCTTTTGCGGTCTTACCGTGCCCAAGCAGGACACGTCCTTCTCTTTGGTCGTTGGCGGCTGGGGCGGCACATGTATCGGCATTTCATGCTTAGACTGGGCGGATGCCTACAACAACGAGACCGCCGTCTTTCGCGGGCTGCAATCCCATCGATGGTATCCCATTAAATTGCGCGTAGTAGGCGACCAAATCCAGGCTTGGGTAGACAACGAACAGGTAGTTGATGTGGATGTCAGCAATCGCGAAGTTGACATTCGATGGGAAATGGAACCCACGAAACCCTTGGGAATCGCTACATGGTGTACCACCGGCGCCATACGAAACTTTCGGATCACCCCCGTCTCCGAATTCTGAACAAAGCTGCCTTATCGACGACGCATTCGGGCGGGAAGCAACCCGCTTTGTTCGCGATATTTTGCGACCGTACGGCGCGCAATCTGAATCCCTTTTTCGTTGAGCAGATCCGCAATCTTTTGATCACTGAGCGGTTTGCGCTTGTCTTCCTTCGCAATAATATCACCGATTAAGGCGCTAACTGCTATGGATGACTGCCCGTCGCCATCCTGCGAACTTACCCCTGACGGGAAAAAATATTTCAACTCAAAGAGTCCTTGCGGGGTTTGCATATATTTTCCGTTCACCGTACGGGATACGGTACTTTCATGAACCCCCACTTTTTCGGCGACTTCGCCCAAAGTCAGCGGGCGCATGGCAGACACACCCTTTTCCATAAAGGCGCGCTGCAAGTCTACAATTGCTTGGGCTGTTTTTAAAATCGTATCTTGCCTGCGCTTGATATTGTTAATGAGAAAACGGGCCGAATCAAAATGTTCACGGACATAGTTGCGTTCTTCATCAATCATCTTACGGCTGCGTATTTCTTGAATATATGATTCGTTAATGGTCACTGAGGGCATCGAGTCCGCAGTGAGCACCACAATATAATCGTCATCTACTTTTTCAACAGTCACTTCCGGGACAATATAAGGCGGCGGTGTTCTCCCATATTCGTAGCCCGGAAAAGGATCAAGCTGTCCCAATTTATCGCGTAGCTGTAAAACCTGATCCTCTGTAATGTCCATGGCATCGGCAATTTGGCGGAATTGACCTTCCGTAAGGGCTTCCCAGTGAACTTTGAGCAAGATGCGCAGCGCGTCATCATCGGGATATTCAACTTCACATTGCATCAACAGACATTCCATCAAATCGGAAGCGCCCACACCGGTAGGTTCGAATTGTTTAATAGTCGTGAGTACCTGCTGCACACGATCTGTTGATACGCCCAACTCTTTGGTAATCTCAGCAATATCGCCTGTGAAATAACCGCGGTCGTTGATGTCGTTGATAATTAAACGCTCACCAATAGCATACGCTTCAGGTGACAGATCAGCCAGACGCAGCTGATCCAACAAGTGGGCACTTAGCGTGCGATCCAAGGTAATGGAATCTTGATAATAGCGCCATGCTTCTTCAAGCTCGGCGTTGGAATGCCTCCCGGCGCCATGGATATAGGGATCGCTTAAATGATGCTCTGCCGACGATTCTTCCCGCCCAAAAACCTGGTGTTCATAATCTGTTTCGATCTGTTCCTCGGAATCATCCGCTGTGGAAACTTGGGGATCAGTCATCTCGCTAAAGGGCGTCTCTCGGCTGCCCCGTCGATCCAGAAAGGGATTCGCCTCTATAGATGCTTCTATATACTGTTCGAGTTCAACATTATTCATTTGAAGTAATTGCAAGGCCTGCTGCATTTGTGGAGCCAACACTTGGCGCAGTTCCGGTCGTACCGACAACCGTTGATCCATATGCAACATAATATGAATTACCCTCGTTTATGCAGTGAATAGCCTACGCAGAACACCATGACCAACCCCTATTGTATCCAAAGCTTAGCAAAGGCGACAACTCAAGTTCAGGGCAATGTTTTGCAACATCCGCCGAAATAGGGTATGATAGTTAGGGTCAAACTATAAATATAAATAATCTACTAGAAGGTTGGTTTTATGGAAGCCAAACAATCATTTAGTACTTCTGATGTGGCGAAGTATTGTTATGTGACTGCTGACACGATCCGGAAATGGGCAGAAGCAGGACATTTAACTGTGTTCAGAACTCCCGGCGGTCATCGTCGAATTCATCGTGAAGAGCTGCTGCGCTTTATGAAAGAAAACAAGATTCCGCTTCCTTCGGATCTGGACGATCCGGGTGTGCGCGTCTTGATTGTAGATGATGAAAAGGCTGTTATTTCAGTGATACGCCGTTTTTTAGAAAAAGAAAAAACCGCCTTTCATATCGAGTCTGCTACCGACGGCTTCGATGCGGGTCGGCTTATTGTATCTTTTCAGCCTGATATTGTTTTCTTGGATTTGCGTTTACCCAATATCAACGGTTTTGAGGTTTGCAGACGGATCAAACAAAATCAGATCACAAAACACATCCATGTTGTCGCTATGACCGGTTATTATCAGGGAGAAGCGGCACAACAAGTTTTGGAACTCGGCGCGACATTGCTCCTGCAAAAGCCCTTCACATCTTCCGACCTTGAGCAAGCCTTGGAAAAGGCCGGCGTTGATCTAAAGAAATAATAAGATGCAGCACCATAGACTTTGTTTCCCCTCGGAAATGTGCTCATGCTCAATACAACAGTAATTGTATCGGGATTGCCACGGAGCGGCACATCCATGATGATGGCCATGCTGGGTAAAGGCAGGATCAGTCTTTTAACCGATGATCAGCGCCCGGCAGACCGGTTTAATCCCGGCGGCTATTATGAATATGAGCCTGTGAAACGACTGCGGGAATCTCAAGACTGGCTGCCCCTCGCTAAAGGACGAGCCGTCAAGATCATTTCTTTCCTCTTGCCTGCGCTGCCGCTTACGCTCCCTTGCCATATTATTTTTATGGAACGGAGTTTAGAGGCCATTCTTGCGTCGCAGCGGAACATGCTGGGTCAAGGGGACAGCACCATAAACGCTTCTCTTGCAGCTGACGGTGCGGTGCACAAGGAAGATCTGCCGCTGCTCACACTCTATCCTAAACACCTAGATTCTATACGTCGGTTGTTACGGAGTCGTGCCCACACGCACTGCTTGTTCCTGCACTATGAGGCGATTCTTCGCGATCCCCTCGAAGCGGCACAACGTACCGCTTTCTTTCTGGATTTCCCAATGGATACGCAGGCTATGGCGTCTATTGTGAATCGGTCTGCAACTCCAGAAGCCGTAGCGACGCAGCCATAAATCCTATGCGAATATATCGCCTTTAAATTCCAGACCGCAGTACAAGCATTTTTTGAGCCGCGAATTGGAAATACGGCCGCATTGAGGACAGCGTAAGGGATGGACGCTCATCTTTCCGTCGCGCTTACCGTCGCGCATGTCTACTTCCTGTACTTTCCGCTCCAGATCTTCATCACTCAGATTTAAACGGTCTCGGATAAGTTCCCACATTGCCTGATTGAGCAGTGTCATCCGCTCTAATTCGTCAATTAAATCTCTCGTCTGTTTCTTGACTTTGTGGGTTGCCGGAGTCGGCGGCGAAACACTACCACCGGGAATGGAGGTAACGGAGGGCTCAGGCAGATTTCTTAAAAAACGACCAAGTAGAGAGATCATAGCGTCAATTCCTATGTTGAGATACCAGTCAGCTCAGTATGACTCAAGCATCAAGGCTTTTTCAATCAACGGAATGAGTACATCAGCGATAATCGTTGCTTTTTTTTCTATCCCCGGACTACGCAAGTGGCAGATATCTCCAAAAATGGTAACGCCATCGCGCATCTTCTCTTCAACAGGGATATAAAGAAGCGCCTCCCTTTCACACAACCGGCGCAACGCCTCGTTATACAGGGATAGCACGTGTCTATATGCTTCAAAATTGGAGTAGCGTCCTGTCCATTCCATAACAGTATAATATTCATAATAGTCCCGTTCCACGGGGGACAGACTGTCGGGATGGGGAGCAGCAAAACTGCATATCACTGTTTCCACGCCATAATTTCGGGCGTATTGACTCATATACGCCAGATTCGTCATGGCGGAGGCTTCGATATCATGCTGAATGTCTGCTGTGTCCGGCAATAGATGATGTCCTAAATAGCGGCAAAAAAAACGAGATTCACGGAAGCCCTTTTGTAAAATATTATGGCGCTTCTGCCACAATGGAAACAGATCATGGCAAATATCGTTGACAGCGTTATAGATAACAAGGAGGTCGGGCTCAAGGGCAAGATAATCGCCCATACGCAAACGATGCTTAATCGAGTTCATTCCCGACAAACCGCAATTGATCACATCAATACGGTTGAAATTAAAATGTTGGTTCAACAAGGTTTCCAGAATACTCGGATAGGTTAAATCATTTTTCAGACCTTCCTCCGTGGTTGAAGCGCCAATGCAAAGAATTCTATAGGTGCCTGCAGGTTTGGGCACCATAATATCTGCATCACGAAACCCCATATTATTAATTCGAAACTCTTCGAATATACCAAGAGCATTGATTTTATAGTTTCCTTGTCCATGCTTTTTAAAGGTAAAAAAAGGTAACTCCCATATATCGTTGGATTCTGTCGATTGCAGCGCATTTTGTCGGGAAAAGATCAACCAACGTCTGGACATTGTTTCATCGGAAGTCGTATCAGGAAAAAGACAGTATCCCGCCCCAAATCGTTGCGGTGCAGCATAGACACAATGCATCGCGCTTAAGTTCCCCGTATTTTCTGTTATAAATCGGCGGAGCAGATCCTGATCCGATTCCGGCAAATAAGAAATGACAGCTTCTCCTGAGGGAAGCTCGAAATCGCAAAAAGCTTTTTGCGCTCGATTGTCTTGATCAAGGGACAGAATATTTAAATCGTAGACATTTGAAAAGGCTGATTGAAAAAAAAGATCTTTTTGATCCAAGAAGACCGGGAAACGCCTTTGAAGTTCCTCTTCTGCAGTAGGCTCTGCCAAATTCACCTTTGATTTTCCCTGACCTCGGAAACGGTCTCGTAACGCGGTGTCTCTGAGATATTCGGAAAAATCATTTTCCGGAATCCTAGGGATAGGCCATAATTCCTCGTGAACACGGGAAGCAACAAAAGGGTTGTTGCTTGCAAGGGAATTCCACTTCCAACGGAACCAAGACTCACCTGCCAAAACAACGGGTAAAATCCAAAGAAGAAGTGCAGCCAGAATAAAAAACAGGCGTCTCCCCTTATTCATGAGATCTGCTTTCTGCTATCTCTTTTTCCAACTCCTCAAGCCATTGAAAAATCCGTATGTCCGTGTCGCCCTGCTGAGCTGCCTTACTTAAGGATTGGTGGGCGGCCCCGTACTGCTTTAAGAAGCCTTGTGCCCGGCCTAGTAATGCCAGACACCATGGATCATCAGGAAGTAATTCCAAGGCTTGAAACATTAAATCGACGGCTTCCGAATAACGACCCGATAAAATGAGCAATTCTCCGTAATTGCTCAGACTCCAAGGGTAATCATGGGGATCAATAGCAACAGCATGGCTAAAGGCGTCCATCGCCTCTTCCTGCCGATTTTGTTCCTTATATGCCATCCCTAAATAGGACCACGCCCGCGCGTATTCAGGATTAATGCGGAGCGCATTTTGGGCAGCTGCTACAGCGCCGTCAAATAAGGCGGCACGCCAATATTCCAAAGACAGTTCGGCAAATTCTTTTGGCGCTTCTGAATCGGCAGGCTCGAGTGGAGCATAGGCAGGGGTACGGCTGCTTCGTTGAACGCGATACAGGATAACCCGCTGAATACCACCAAAGATCATGGGCGTATAGGCAAGTCCTCGTTCAGCCAACGCATCTTCAAAGCCTTTGATCGTTCCTTCCGTGAAATAATCAGTTTGGATAACCACCCAAACCGATGGCGTCTTTGCCGCACGGGAGCGAAGCGGGAAAGACGGATCTAAAAAGAAAGCCGTTTTTTCCGCCAATATCTCATAAGTGGAACCGTAACATACAATGTTGGGCAGAGGCCCCAAGTTGTATACAAATACGCGTTTCCACAACCAATTATGAGCAAGTATCAAGTCATCTTCGTTGGCATTATCACGAATTTCCTGAGAGGCGCCCAACCAGTTTGGATGCTGCGCTTCCCCTTGCATCAACATTTGTTGATAACCATAAAAGAGTACCAACAGGACAATCGCTGTGATACGCAACCGTCGCCAAGGCAAAGCAACGATCGCACATCCAAGCAGTAAATAGAGGGCGAGGGAGGCATGAACGGTATAGCGCGGCTGAAGGCAAGGCCGCCAAAGCAGGGATATCACAAATAAAATAAGAGGCGGCAAAATCAGCCACAAAGACAAGAAGAATTGAAAGATTTCGCGGCGGCGCACCGAAGTCTCGACTTTCTCGGAACGGCGGCGTGCCTGATACCAACGGTAAAGGGCTAGCACCCACAGACCGGCAACACTCACCATAGTGGCGACGAGCATCAAGTCTCCTATCGGCCAACGCCACGAGGCAATCAAAAGACCGGCGCGGTGACCCACCAAAGCTTCCAAAGCGTAGCTGGAGGCATTGAGCTGAAAAGTGGTACCGATAGCGTCATCAGTAAAAATATCATGGATCAACTCCCTGACAGTCGCTAAGCGCAGCCACGTATCAGTGCTTTCTTGTCCCCAAAATTGTATGGCAAGTACCCACAGGACTGCAGGCAAGACAAGGACTGCGGTGAGCGCGCCCCATTTGAAGGCGCGCCAAAAATCGCGTGGTCTGCTCATAATCCAGAAGAGCCCCATCACAACAGGCAGAAGCAGGGAAAAAGGATGGGTCCATGACAAAAGCAAGATGCTGAGTCCATAGAGAAACCACCACCTATATTTTTTCTCTTCCTCTGTATAGAGGCGGCAGAAGGCATAAACGGCAGCAAGCGCCAAAAGAGTCATCAACCCGTACATACGGATTTCTTGCGAAAATTGCACATGAATGGGGGACAGGGCGAGGCAAAACATGGCGATGAGGGCAACCTTTCGATCGAAAAGGTACACGCCCAAAAGATACAGTAAGGGCAGGATGAGCAATCCCAAGAAAATAGATAAGAAACGCAGCGCCAAAGGCGAAGCATGAACCCACCGATTCCAATAGTACTCCATCATCAGATACAGCGGCATGGCGGCGGGATCCACCAATCTATTCTGTTTTAGAAATATATCGAAAGTCGGAGAATCGGCACGGATTACTTCTTGGTTCCAGCGCTCAAAATAAGGAGAAGATTCATATTCCACAGGCGCTTTTAAAAAGGCGACGGTAGCAAATTCGTCCCACCATACGCTTTCTTCAGTGATATTGATGACACGAAGGGCAACAGCCAGCAGAAAGATCAAAGCGAATACGACCTTTCCGCGCCATGATAAACCCGCGTTCTTATCGATATTCCTTCTCTCAACGCAATCATTCATGAAATCATCCTCCTTTTCAGGAAGAAACTACTTTAATAAAAGCGGGGTGAAAATCCGCGGCTCACCACACTTTAGCTGAAAAGGTGCATTACTGCGCCTGAAGGCAGTTTAGGAAAGAAATAGGTTGATTTCTGGGGCATAGGTTCATGAGCTTCGGCGCAAGCGCGTACCTGCTCAGGCCGTGTTGAACGCATTAGAAAAGCAAAACTCCCTTTGCCCTCATCCACCAGTGCCGTGGCCGTATGCATATCTTGTTCGTAGAAAAGTGTTGTCGACGCAGGAAGCTCTAAAAGGCGATCCAACACGCCTTTATGCAGGACAGCTACATCCAGATTGCACCACGCCGGGTGTCTATCGGAGTTTAGCAAAGCCTGACGCTTCTCTTCTTTCAACGTCAATAACCGAGCGCCCTGTTCCCGGGCATATACGGCCAAGGTACAGCCGGCAGCGGAGCTGTCTGAAAGCTGGTCTTCGACCTCAGCCAAAGATCCTTCCGTAATATCAAACCACGGCTCTAAGCGGGAAACGAGTTCTTCAAAGGACAAGCTAAAAGATGCAGGAACTATCCGATGTGCAGCATATATTTTGAGTCCCTTATCTTCGAAAGGTACAAAACCGGCAAGAACAAAGTCTTGAGACCCCGCTTCTTTCCCTTCTGCACGACACGCATCCCGATACAGGCACGCAGTCCGAAAGCGATGATGTCCATCGGCGATATAAAGCACTTGGTCTCTAAGATGCGCTTTCAGGGCATCGGAACAGGGAGCACGCCAGACTTCATGGGATGAGCCATCTGACGTGTTCGCGGTAAAGGCCGGCGACGGCGGCAGCGCATCAAAGAGTTGATCTGTCACGCGAAGGCCGGTGTCCGTATACATCAAAAAGATAGGTTCCACATTTCCTTGCACCGCGCTCATGAGTGCCAGACGATCTTCAACGGGGCGATCGAAGGTATATTCATGACCCAAAACAAACTTCTCATCCTGTTCAGGCAGCCGTAACAGCGCGAAAAATCCACGGCGTTCAAAATACGCGCCATCAAGCCCTTTAAAACGCTGGCGCAACACGTAGATGTGGGCGTCTTCGTCTTGCTTCAACGCGCCATCCTGCCTCCATTCCGTCAGAACGGCAGCGGCCTGCGCATAAGGCGACAGCGTATCCGTACCTGTAGGCAGCATGAGATGGGTCATATTGTAAGGGCTTGACGCTGCCAGTTGCGCCCTTTCATCCTTATTGATTACGTCGTAGGGAGGCGTCAGAACATTATCAAGGGATCCTGTTCTTTCGGCATCAAAGACATAGCCTTGAAAGGCGCGAATTTCAACCATGAACATGGGTCTCCATTAGGAAATTGTGAAGAGGCTTACGCCGAATTATATAGCGCTGCACGAAAAGATTATTGAATAATCGTGCTCTGATTTAAGCTTTGCTGCTCAGGCAGAATTTCAAGAAGTTCCACCTCAAATACGAGCAGAGAATTGCCGGGAATCCCCGGGCGAGGCTGGGCGCCATAGGCGAGATCAGGCGGAACAAAGAGTTTATACTGAGCGCCGACTTTCATCAGCTGCAATGCTTCTTGCCAGCCTTCAATAACGCCTTTTACCGGAAACTCGGCGGGCGCGCCCCGTTTGTACGAACTGTCAAACTCTGTGCCGTCCAACAAAGTGCCGGCGTAATGGACGCGTACCGTCGCCGAAGCTGACGGCGTCTCTCCTGTTCCTTCTTTCACTACAATATATTGTAAACCGCTATCGGTCTTTACAACATTGGCTTCTTTCGCATTGGTTTCAAGAAATGCTTCCGCCTTTTTTAAATTCTCTGCCGATTGAGTCTGCATTTCTTCCTGCATCCTTTCTTGTTGTTTTTGCATTTTTCCCTGAAGAGATTGCATCGTTGCAAGCAATTCTTCTTCCGACAGCGCGGGCGTACGTTCCGCAATCACGTCTTCGATAGCGGCGCTCAAAGCGGCGGTATCGATTTCGATGTTAAGACTTTTGATGGAGTCGCCCAATTGCAAGCCCACAAGATAGCTTTCTTTAGCGGTCTCCGTGTCCAACACGGCTTTGCTCTCCTCCGCAAAGGCTGCTGTCGTAAGCACAGCGGGAAGGAGGAAGGTTAATGCTGTCAAAGCAACAAGAAGGTGTACTGATTTCATGTGCGGTTCCTTTTGGGGTGGATTGTGTCATAGATCAAAGAGAGTATCTGTCATTGTGAGAAATAGGGAATGTTACCCGGTCGTATACGCCAATACCTTACCTGTTCATAGGCTTGTTACGCAAATTTTATACGCCTTTTTAATTTTATCGGGCGGCACACATATCTTTTATCGTTAATTGGATAGAAGTCTCTCCTCTGAAGGTATTTACAAAAGGAGAAAAAACAATATCCAGTTTTTCGGGAAATTCTTCCGTATAAAAGCGTTCCGCCATGCCAAATGCCAACGCTGTAAATACAGTATCCCCTTGGCGCACCATAAATTTGAGGTGTTGTTCATTCAATAGGTGCATGGATTGGGGTACAACGCTTACGCCGACTGTACAGAATAAAGGCTCCGGATTACTCTGCCCAAAAGGCTCCAATTTGTGGATCTGCCTCATGAAATCGCGGTCGATTTGACTCAAAGCAATGCACGCATGGACATTCAATATAGGTTCGGTCTTTTTTGAACCAAGCTGACGGCGTGCTTCTTTTTCAAAGGCATCACGAAAGGCGTCAATGGCTTCGGGTGCAAGGGTCAATCCTGCCGCGGCAACATGTCCTCCGAAAGTGATTAAATGCTCGGAACATGCTTCCAATGCTTCAACCATGTTGAAGCCCACATTGCCTCGTGCTGAGCCATGAAATAAGCCATCATCTCCGAGACAGCAAATGATCACCGGAAGAAAATAACGGGCCTGCATACGTGAAGCTACAATACCGATCACCCCTTGATGCCAGTTTTTTTCCGCCAGCACAATGGAGCGTTGCTCATCATTCCAAAAGGCGGCGAGAATCTCTTCGGCTTCTTCAAAAATACGCTGTTCAATACCTCGTCGTTTTTCATTGGTTTCGTCCAGCTCTTCGGCAAGCGCATCGGCTTCATCTTCACGCTCCGTCATCAATAGTTGCCACGCTTTATGCCCGGTCTCTAGGCGTCCTGCGGCATTCAATCGAGGTCCCAGCTGAAAAGAAATTTTTTGAGAACTTACTTCGGCAATATTAAAATGACCCGCCTTTGCAAGACTTTTGAGACCTATACGCTGATGCTTGATCATGTGTCGAATGCCAAGGGCAACAATGACGCGATTCTCCGCAAGGAGCGGCACAATATCTGACACGGTACCCAAGGCGGCAATATCCAGATCGTGGGGAGTGCCGTTGAGTGCTGTCGCCACTTTTAAAGCAACGCCTGCGCCGGCGAGCATGTGGGCGGGATGGGTCGGATCATCTTGTTTCGGATTAATCACCGCCACAGCGGCGGGCAATTCCTTTTCTAAGCTATGATGATCCGTAACAATGAGATCCAGCCCAAGATCACTGGCGCATTGCGCCGCTTCATGGGCGCTGATTCCATTGTCCACCGTGATGATAAGATTTACATCTTGGTCTTTTGCAGCACGGACATGTTCGGGCGAAAGCCCATAGCCTTCAGCGAAACGATCGGGCATGTCACAGTGAATCCGGTTAAGACCGAAGCGTCGCAGTCCCCGTTCCAAAATGACAGAGGCACTGATACCGTCCACATCATAGTCGCCAAAAATTAATACGGACTCCTGCCGCTTCCGAGCGACAAGAATCCGATTTACAGCCTCATGCATCCCTGTCAAGTCAAAGGGATTGGTCAATTGTGCCAGGGACGGGTTTAAAAAGTCTTTTATTGCCGAGGCGGAGCGTAAATTCCGCTGCGCCAGCAGATGAACAATAATCGGCGGAATGCCCAATTCTTGGCTTAACGCCTCGGCTTGTTCATGATCAAAGGAAGGAAGGATCCAACGGTAGGTGGCGGCAGCAAAACTCATAGCCGTTCCTGCGCCAAACGAACCAATTCCGCGACAACAGCTTCAAAAGAAAGAAAAGTTGTATCTACAACAATAGCATCATCAGCCTTGCGAAGCGGAGAATCAGCCCGGTTTAGATTATGAGCGTCCCGTTCCTTTATTTCTGCTAAGAGCCGAGAGAAATCCACTAATTTGCCCATTGTCTCCAATTGTCGAGCGCGCCGTTGGGCACGACACGCCGGATCTGCATCGAGATAAATTTTACAGCGCGCTTGCGGAAACACAACAGTACCAATATCGCGCCCTTCCGCCACTGTGGGACGACGACAGCCAAATTCACGCTGTAAGGATACCAGATGACGGCGTACTCCGGGAATTTGATCCAAATGAAAGATCGAGCGTGTTACTTCTTCACTCCGGATAGCATCGGTTATTTCCCGACCCGACACAAAAACCCGCAAACAATCCGCTTCCTCGCGCAGCTCCAATGCCATGGCACGGGTGGACGCTTCCAGCGCTTCCGCGTCGTCCAGTGGCACGCCTTGCGTCAGTGCCAACCATGTGGCGGCACGGTACATGGCGCCTGTATCTAAAAAAGCAAAACCCAATTCGCGCGCTGTTTGACGGGATACACTGCTTTTGCCGGCGCCGGCGGGACCATCAACGGCAACAATTTGTGTGCCGCAATGTTGTTTTTGTGAAGTTGTCATGAATAAAATAAAGCCCCCCTTTGGGGAATGTGCGTAGGGTGAAACAATTCACGGATTGAACCGCCATCAACCTCTACCTATCTTAAATAATACCATAACTTAAGGCTGGCACTCAATGAAAAAGGCGGATGGCGGACTCAAGGTTGAAATGCAATCGGTCCAAAAGAAGAGGACATCACAGAGATTTTTGTCTGGAAGTGAGGCGCGTTCTCTCGTCTTCATAATGTAGGCTTGTGTCGATATGATATACTTTCTTTTCTTTCATCCGAAGCCATTTTAGATTTATTGAAATGGTTTTTTCTGCACTCAACTCATTGCTTGGAGGTGCTTGTGATCTATCTGGGCATCAGTGAAGATCTTTACGATGCTGGCGTGACTTTGGTCGAAGACGGGGAAATTATTTTCGCCGTCAATGAGGAACGTTATTCCCGCCGTAAAAATGAAGGCGGTTTCCCTCACCAGTCCTTAGAAGCGCTTTTAAAATACACAGGTGTTGCGCCCTCCGCCATTGACGGGCTATGCGTCTGCGGCCATATGACGCCGCCCTTGCTCGTGCGGCTCTTTCCATTCCTGCATAACTGGCTTTTCAATGCCTTCCGCAGCAAAAAAGACACGCTGTTCAAAAGGCTTTTAGATCTGGTCATGTTTCATACACCTGTGTCTCGGACACGGGAAGATTCTCTCTTGCGCCGTTTGTCTATGTCTATATTAGCACCCGTATTTCGACGTGAACTGCCGCCGGCGCTGCGCAAGATTCCGCTTCATTTTGCCGAACATCATCGTGCTCATGCGGCCGGCGCTTGGTTCTGTTCGGGATTTGAGGAAGCACTCTGTCTGACCGCAGACGGTATGGGCGACGGTCTGTCCATGACCGTGTCCCTCGCCCATTTGGGCAAGACCATCGAACGGTTGTGGACAGCGCCTACAGACAGTTCTTTCGGTCTGTTTTTTGAGGCGCTGTCAGAAGCCTTCGGTTTTGTACCATCTCGTGATGAAGGTAAAATTACAGGGCTCGCCGCCGTTGGAGACGCGTCACGGGTACAGGAACCTGCGCCTTTTTCCCTAGTTGACGGCGAACTGCTTTATACCGGACCCGTAGGCCGCAAGCGTGTCGCATGGATCCGGAACGAATTGTTGCCCCGTTATGGCAGGGACGACGTCAGCGCGTGGGCACAGGAGCTTTTAGAGCAATTTACGCTTGCCATTGCACGGCATTGGATCGAGAAAACGGGAGTGCGCAGTGTGGTTGCCGCAGGCGGCGTTTTCGCCAATGTGAAACTGAACCAGCACCTTCATGAAATGACAGAAGTAGAAAGGCTTTTTATCTTTCCGAACATGGGCGATGGGGGATTATCATTGGGCGCCATCTGTGAAAGCCAATCCTTGCAGCCCCGTCCTATTTCTCATGTTTTCTTAGGCGAATCCTACGACGATGCTGCCATCAAGGCGGTGTTGACTGAGAAGGAGCTCCCTTTTGAATACGTGGCTGATCCTGAAAAAAAAGTTGCCGAATTGTTGGCGCAGGATCATGTTGTGGCGCGCTTTGCGGGCGCCATGGAATGGGGGCCCCGCGCTTTGGGCAATCGTTCTGTTCTCGTGCGTGCTGTAGATGCGGAAATCACGGGGCGTCTAAACAAGATGTTAACGCGCAGTGATTTCATGCCTTTTGCCCCTGCCCTACCCGCGGAAGATGCCGCGTTGTATTGCCATGACGTGGAAGCGGCGCGTTTTACAGCAGAATTTATGACGGTTTGTTTTCGCTGCACGGAAAAGATGCGTCGCGACCATCATCCGGTAGTCCATGTGGACGGAACCGCTCGCGCCCAATTGGTGAACAAAGACAATAACCCTAGTTTCCACCGCATTTTAACGGAACTGAAGGCTTTGGTGGGCAGTGGTGTTGTTTTGAATACGAGCTTCAACATTCATGAAGAGCCCATCGTCCGCACGCCGGAACAGGGGGTCAATGCGTTTTTGTCGGCGGGGATTGACTATCTGTGCATTGGCAATTATTTGGTTCAGCGCCCGGAGCGATCTTGAATACGGCTTACAAGTTGGTTCAGTGTTTTTGCTACCTGCTCACAGGCTTTCTCTTTGATCCCGTCGAACATGGGCAGGGCGATGGCACGTTCCAAAATGGTGTCGGTGTTTGTGCAATCCTCATATCCGAGCTGTCGCGCGCAATTGTCCATAATTTCGTTGCCCACACCGGCATCAATTCCTTGATACAGTAGTTGCCGGCGTATGGGCGCTGCGGGACAGGGCAGACATACGACATAAAAATAATTTGTAGATTCTGTTCCCGCCAAGATCCGCTGCGGATGGATGTCACGGATCAGCAATGAGTTCAATAGTCCTGCCCGTTGATAGCGCAGGGTGAGTCGTTCTGCGAGCGAGTGTAGTTTGTTGAGCCCCAATCTTGCCTGTACGGCACTGTAGCGTTCCTGTCCTTTACGTTTTTTTTGGGAGCCCCGATAGAGGCGATTCATGAGCGGCTGTAAGCGCGGTGACGCTAACATGAACAAGGGGGGATAGGCGAGTCTGTATCGAAACATCCGTTGTTCAGAACGAACGGCTTTCATCTTTTTGAGAAGGGACTGATTCCCTTCGGGCTGAGACAGATTGAATTCTCTTGCCTGCTTAAGGAGTTCCGGGTCATGGGATACAACGAGTCCGCCGCCATAGGTGTTGACTGTTTTGGTAGTTTCCAAGCTGAAAAACGCGGCATCTCCCCAAAATCCGGTTGATCGTCCAAAAACGGTTGAACCCAATGCGTGGGCACAGTCTTCTATTAAATAGAGTCCCCGTCGAGTGGCGAGTTCACGAAGCCCTTCGATATCGCAAGGGGCGCCAAAAATATGGAGTGCGAGGATGGCTTTTGTTTTTGAGGTGATCCGCTGTGCGACGGAGCGCGTTGTGATGTTGAAGGTGTCGGTGTCAAGGTCTGCTGGGACTAGGGTAATGCCCATGGCTTGAACATCGGTCAACATCTCGTTCAGCGTATAGGCGGGAACGATCATTTCATCGCCGGCACCGATTTTGAAATATTCTAGGATTAAACGCAGCGCTTGGCGTCCGGAATTAACTGCGGCGACGCCGGGTAATCCGAGTATACTGGTGACGCTATCTTCAAAAGCGTGGACGGGTTCTTTATCGTCATTGGGCGGATTTTTTATCCATCGGAGTACTTGCGCATATTCACCCGGATCCACATGTACCCAACGTCTCGGTATCATTGTTTCCTCCTCTGCTTACGTTCGTGTGAGGTCTCGGAAATATATATTTTCACAGCTTCTATTCCTCAACATAATACTATTTTACAAAACGCACAGCTATAAACGAAAAAAAATACAGCGGGGTGCAGGCAAAAGTTTGGCGTCTTCGTTTAAATCGTAGACGGCGCGCGTTATTTTTATGGTTGAAAGTCGATTAGCCGTGCCTTATGGGGAGGAATTCGCAGAATTGGAAAGGGTACATTTTTCGCGTCGCGACGGAAGAGCGCTTCCTCCTGAGGTCGGTGCCGCTGATACCACCATGCCCGGGTAAGCCGCTTCGGTATCGAAAACTTTGGGAGTGCCGGATTACTTACATATACCTCAAAGGAATCTGTGTTGTATTCTTCGATTTTTACGGCTGCCGACGGAAGTACGGGCAGTTCTAAGAGGCTTTGTACGGGTAAGGCACGGCTGAAAGGCGTGTCATACCGTATGGCTTGAGAATACATAAGGGGTACAGTGCCGACATAAGAGATATTGGGGAGCAAGCCGATCCATTGTCCCGGATGTTGTTCCACCGTTTGCTGGGCTGTTTCTTGGAAACTTTGCACGTCTAAACCCGCCTGCCGCCAATGCCAGTTGACCCAGCCTTGGGAGAGCATGGCCGCCACACAGAGGAGCGTTGAGTTGCGCACCACCGTGGACCGCCACCGCTCGCTGCGCATGAAGACATGGAACATACTACCCAGGCTGAGCGCGAATAAGGCGAGGAGCATCACCATCCTGCCGCTTCCCGATAGATGGACAGGATCCACCGCTTCGCCGCCTTGCAGCAGGTGGAAGGCAAAAGTTGCGAGCACACCGAAGGTGACAAGAGGATCTTTTATGTTGCGGAGCAGCCGTGTCATTAGGTAGAGGAAAAGGATGAAGCACAGTGTAGTAATAAGCAGATGGTTGGCAAAGAAGGCGATTGTGTCCGGCAGCATGCCGATAGGATAGACGATGAGAAACAAGGACAAGACAATTTTATCGGGCAGCCATGCGCCTTGGACAGCCCATTGACCGCTGATTAAGAATGCGCTGATACCGATGATGAAGATCGCCCACAATACAGGCTTGGCATGCTCTCTTTTTCGATAGAAACAAAAGTCGAGAATTATCAAAACTAAAAAGAGGGGTATCATGTCGGGGAAGCTCAAGATAAGGGCGAGGTACGCGACAGGCGGCAGCCAACGGACAAGGGTTGACGCCGAATCTCGGCAGCGTGTATAGAGGAGCAGCAGCAAGAGCGCGCAGACTGTGGGCAATAAAAATTGGATACCGCTGAGCGTAAGGACGGCTTCGGTCTTGAGGGGATGGGCCATGAAGAGTACGGCGGCGACGGATCCCAGCCACCAGGGCCCTCTGCCCAGTACGCGGCAAAGGATGAGTATGAGTACCATGCACAGATAGAGGAGCAGCAGATTTGTGAGATAATAGAGCCAACAGTGTGTGGAAAAAGCGGCGATCATGGCGGAAAATAAACGTCCCGTAACGGCGCCGAGCAAATCGGGACGTGTCAACGCTGCAAAATCTTTTCCTGTCGGTTTGTTCCCTACGGTCCACCCAAAGACCAAGAGCAAATAGAAGGCATTGGTGATGAGGAGCATCCACGGCTTGCCGGTTCGTCGCTTAAGTTGGTGTTCTTGTTGCGAGGTGTTTTGGTTTGCTGCTGTCAAAGCCATTGCGTTCTATCCTGAAGGTTCACATTGTTGGGAACCTTAAATCCTATAGTGTAACAGTCTGGACGCTTTTTGAGAAAATGCTTTGAACCGGCGCGCGCTTTGATAAGGGATCAGACTTGTTTCGGGTGTTGCGCCTCACAAGCGGTCTTGGAGGCATTTTTGTATTTCGGGGAAAAGAGTGCATCGCAAGGGGATATACGTTACAATATTCTTGTTGTCAAACAATTGGCAATAAAATACGTTAATTTTACATAGTGGTATAGGTTTACGAGAGAAAGATCATGATCTTTGTCGGCAATGGAGAGTATCCATGAAATCGAACAGTGGCTTTACGTTAATAGAATTGATTCTTGTCACGGTGATTATCGGCATCCTCGCCGGTATGATTACCGCGAATTACAGCGGCCGTGTCAGAGAGACACAGATCCGCGCTGCAAAAGGCGACATCGCTACTCTGAGCACCCAAGTGGATCTTTTTGCTTTGGACAATAACGACAGTTATCCGAAAACGCTCAATGATCTTGTTACGGGTAAACGGCGCTATATCCGCGAGTTAAAAATGGATCCTTGGGGCAATCCTTATATTTACAAGCCTCCGACAGATATCCTCCTCGCTGATTACGACATTTATTCTGCCGGTCCCGACGGTATTCCCGATAATGAGGATGACGTGACCTCCAGCTCGCCGCTGCCTTGATGGGATTCTTTCTTTCGCTTTTCGCAGAACAGCAGGAAGCCTTATTGTGAACCATGTTTCGCACCATATTCCGGGCGGGCGGTCCGCGTTTACGCTTTTGGAACTGCTCGTCGTGGTCGTCATTATCGGTGCCATTTCAATGACCATTGTGCCGGTCTATGTGGGGTCCATGAACGGGATTGAAATGCGCAATGCGCGCAACGATCTTCTCTCCGCTATTATCTACGCGCAGGAGATGGCTGTTCGTGAGTCTCGGGAATACCGTGTTGTCGTCAACATGAAGGAAAACCTGTATTACCTTGAATACCTCGCCGGGCTGGAGAAGGAAGAAAAAGTTTTTGAGCGAGCGACCCCGCCCTTAAACGAGAAACGGCATTTGCCGCAATTTTTGACGATTTCGAAGGTCAAGGGGCGGCAAAACAAAGGGACACGGGAACATTATATTCGCTGTCTGCCCAATGGCGCGAGCGACCAGGCGAGTATTGAGCTGACCGATGAACGGAGTCGTAACAGTCATTATGTGGTGGAGGTATCGGGACCTTTGGGGCAGGTGTCTCTTAAGGAGAAACGCTGATGTCCAGGGGCCGAAAAGGTTATATATTTGTGGAGACTGTGGTTGCCATGGCGCTGCTCAGCGTCAGCGCTATAGTCATCCAAAGTGCGCTGCGCCAAGGGATGCTGACGCGCCGTCAAGGACAGGACTATACCATTGCGCGCTTTCTTCTCCAACAAGTAACGGGAGATCAGGCGCTGCGTTTTCAACAGCCTGAAGGTTCCGGTTCCGGTCGTTTCGACGCGCCCTATGACGACTTTCGTTTTAAGTGGGATTTAAAAAAGGTGAGCATACCGCGTCCGCAAAATATCCATGCGTTGCCGCCGGAATTATATCAAAGCTTTGAAGACCGCATCGTAGATTACATGGGCAAGTTGACGGTGCGCATTGAGTGGCGACGCGGCGGTGTTCCCATGGAAACCGTGGGTGAGACCCTTTTGCGCCCCGACTTATTTTGGCTGCCCAAGGAGGAGCGGTGATCCCGGCGTGTTACAACAGAAAGACTGCAGTACCCATTGCCGCATGGCGTGCAGGCTTTACGCTGGTGGAATTGCTGGTGGCGACCATCCTATTAAGCACGGTTCTTTCCTCCGTGTATTTGCTCGCCCATGCTTCGTTGCGCGCATGGAGCGTAACGGAAGGCGGTTTCGATGTGTATCGGGAAGCGCGCAGTGCCTTCACCCTTTTCGGTCATGAATACAATAACATGACTGCCCGTGCCGGCCATCTTTTTGAAGGTGACGATCGATCCATTACGATGTTTGTGATTGCTCAGCCCATGGATTTGGATGAAGGTGAAGGGCGTCGGCTCATGCAGGTACGCTACAGCTACAACCGCAACAAACGCACCTTGGAACGGAGTGAGGCTTTGGTTCAGACTGCCTTACCGAAGCGCCCGTCTGACCCCAAGAAGTTTGATCGTGGCCGTGTTAAGGTGGGCCGTGCTTTTAAGGAGGTCATCGCTGAAAATGTGACGCGCTTCAAGATTCGCTATATTTGGGTTCCTGCGCCCGAGAATGTGAAGGACGACGAAGCGCCCCGTATTATTCCGCCTATTTATACGGATCGTCATCACAATTTATGGGGCTTGCCGCAGGGCGTTGAGTTGACCATAACTTTTCGTGATCCGGAAGATCGGAAGCAGACCTACACCCTCAAATCCACTTTTCCCACGCGGGGCGGTGCCCACCGCATGCAGAAAAGTGCGTTGGAGAAAATGATTTTTGAAGAGAATTAATTTCCATAACAAGGGTTTTGTTTTGGTCAGCGTTTTGTGGATTACCGCTATGCTGACTGCGATCACCCTTGGCTTTGGCCGCCGTGCCGTTCTTGAGCGCCGCGCCGCCGCCTACGCGCTGGATCAAGAAGAAGCGCTGATGATGGCCCGTGCTGCCGTGGACCGCGGTATTGTGGAAATGCATAATCGGGGGCTCATGTTTATGTTGCTGCCCCGCGAACTTCAGGGCGGCACCCACCTTGCGGAGTCTTGGGCGCAGCCTAAAGATCTCTTCGACGAGGGCTATTTTGAAAATGCCCAAGAATATGAAAATGATGAGGTGATCTATGTCATCACCGACGAAGAACGCTATATCAACATTAACACGGCTCCTATCGAAATTTTGGAAGAGATCGAATCCATGAGCCGCACCATTGTGCGCCGTGTGAAAGCACGCAGAGAAAAAGAGGTGCATGAAAAAGAGGGGGTAACGCCGTTTCAATCCATTGAGGAAATCCGCTATTTACGCGGTGTGAGCGAGAAGGATTGGTTTGGTGACCGCGACAAGCCCGCGCTAAAAAATATACTTACCGTATGGGGTGATGGTAAAATTAACATCAACACCGCCTCAGCACAGGTGTTGCATTGTATTCCCAAAGTGCGCAAACGGGATGTGGACACGATTTTGGCGTATCGAAACGGCTCGGACGGCGTGCCTTACACCTCGGATGATCTCGGATTCAAGAACATGCAAGACCTCGAAGAGAAGACGGGTGTAACGGTTGACCCGTCGGGACCGTTGAATACGTATTGCACTTGCATCTCCACTTACTTTAGGATTACAGGAGTGGCGACCCGCCGCCATGGTCGGATACGTGCTGTATGTTCCGCCGTGATTGGCTTAGATGAGGGTGTGTCCAATATTCTTGATTGGCAGGAGAAGACACTTGGCTCGTAAATCAGCTTATACCAGTATATTTTTGTTGGATGCGCGGGGCATTGCCGTGCTGCGCGCGAAACTCGTCGGCGGCAAAGTCAGTGAAGTGGCTTGGCATCAGCGTGAAGGAGAGTGGGCCGACACAGAATCCCTGTCCGCTGCACTTGCCGAATTCGTATCTGAAAAGGAGCTCAAGGACGACAGCTGTTATCTGATCCTGCCGAGGCGGGACGTGACCACGCGCTTCCTGACGCTGCCTTCTCATGATGCGGAAGAAATTGCAGGCATGGTGCGTTTCAGCGCGGAAGAATATGTGCCCTACACGGTGGAAGAGTTGATTATTGACCAATGCGTCTTGAATCCTCTTGAAAGCGGCGAATCCAAAGTGCTTGCGGCACTGGCGCATCATGAAATTGTGGAACGTCATATTACGCTTTTTTCCGAAGCGGGCTTACACGCCGAAAAGATATTTTTAAGCACAGCCTGCATGATGTCTTTGAACACCTTCGCTCCTCCTGAAGGCCGCTTCGCCCTGGTCAGTTTAGATGTGGGCGGTATTGAAATCACCGTCTTCGAAGAGCGGATGCCCGTATTCAGCCGCGGCATTGTATCCGCGCAAGACTGGGCGATGCTGGCGGAAGATCCCGAGCACGGCCGCGGTTCAGGGCTTCTCGATGCAGGGGGCACGGAAGAACTTGCCTCAGAGCTGCGTGGTTCCTTATCTGCCTACCGCCGAGAATCGGCGGACGGTCTCGGCGTTGATGATATCTATGTTGCCTGTCCCTACGCACAGATGGATAAATTCTGTGTTGCCCTCTCCGAACAAACAGGGAAGAACTGTCAGCCTGCCGCCTTTGCTTTGGACTTGCTTGATCGTGCCGAAGCGGCGGCGCTGCCCGGTATTCCCTTAGCCTGCATCGGCGCGCTCTGCGAAATTATGGGGAAGGCGCCTGCCACGCTCAATTTGCTGCCCGTGAGCGAAACGAAAGCGCGCCGTATCCAAGGTATGCAGCGTCTGGCACTACGGGGTGCTGTCTTCGCTCTCATCATTTGCATTGTTTTGGGCGGTCTTTATTTTCTCGCTTTCCAGCAGCGCCGTCAAATGATTCGGGAATTGGAAGCGCGCATCAGCGTTATAGAACCGAACGCACGGGGCATCGCGGAAAAAAGGGAGGCCCTCAACATCTTGCGTCGACAGGTCGACCGTAAAGGCTCGATCCTCGAGCAAATCGCCCGTATCGTAGACGCAGCGCCGGAGGGCAGGGTCAATTTCAGCCGTTTAAGTTTGCACCGCAACGATGGTATCGGCTTATGGGGCCGCGCCAAGGCGGTGACTGATGTGGCGCAATTCACCCAGAATATCCGCAGCTCCGCCGATCAATATCTGGAGTTTTTTGCCCGGGCGCGCAGCCTGTATGAACAACAAACCATGGAACAGGGCACCCAGGTATTCGCCTATCAGATCGAGGTTTCCGCCCTTGAGGAGGGTGAAGATGGGTTCTAATTTTATTCGCAAAATATTATCTATTTGGGAGAAGATCTCGGTTCGTGAACAGCGCCTCGCCCTGCTCACCTTAGCCGTCATCATTCTCATGCTCGTCGTAACCTTATACAAACGCGCCGTCGTCACCCTCGATGATATGGACATGGCCATTGCCCGTATGGAAGATGATCTGGTTTCTTATACGAACCAGATTGCCCATCGCGAATTGGTCGAATCTCAATACGCCAAGATCGCCGCCCAACATTCCAGTCAATGGACGGAAGCTGAAATTCATGATCGGCTAAGGCAAGAGATTTATCGGCTTGCGAGCCGTACGCCGGCCGATCTTGACGAAAACGGCATCCCTCTGGAAAGCGCCAATGAACAAGGCAATTTGGTTGAAGGCATTTCTTTGGGTAAAGGGAACATGGCAGAAGGCGGGCGAGGTTATCGAGAATACCGGATCAACGTGCGCATCCCTCCGGCGCCATTGGAAGACCTTTTGCAATATTTGGAGAACCTGCAGGAAAGCCCGCAATCCCTGCGCCTCGATGCGGTGGAGCTGACCCGATTGGCCGATAAGAATTTTGTGGGTGCCAGTGTGGACATTACGCGTATTGTTGCGGATGGCGCTTCCGAGAAAGGGACATCCGGCGGCAGTGACAGCGGTGACTCCGGCGGCAGCGATACCGAGGAAGCGCCGCTGCGCTTGGGGCGGATACGGCTGCAAGCGGGAGCGTGGCAATCTGATCACGCGCAGCTGAGCGATGCGGAAAGCGAGAGCGCTCACGGCGCGATTGAGGTGGTCGCCGACTCGGATAATGCGTCACTTTTCTTCTCTGCAATATTGCCGGGCGGTGATTATGAACTGATCATTGAAGCGGCAGCCGCCGAGGGAAGCGCGCAACTCGCTGTTGTAATGGAGGCCGATGATACAGTGCTTTCTAATGTGGAAACCGTTGAAGGAGATGGCAATTTAAAGCGTTATCAGATACAATTTACAGTGGCAGGTACGGAAGATGAGCAGGCCCATGTGAAATGCCCGCTGATCCGACTGTCAGAAAAGGGAACGACCCTCCATGTCGCCAACCTATTGATTCGTGCAATGACGGAGATGTAAATGGATCGTATTCTTAATATAGTCGCCGGCGGTATTTTGCTGTGTCTTGTGGCGGCGATTGCTTTAACGTGGATGAACAATCCCTATGACGCCCGGCGGACGGTCTTAAATGAGCGTCTCGCTGAAGCAGGACCTATGGAAG